>JAYUHN010000337.1:0-10834 GCA_043766965.1 Ramlibacter sp.
CTGCGATCGACGACGAGATGCGGCGCAGCGTCGCCAGATGCGCCACCAGCCGGCCCAGGTCGTTGGCATCGCGCGCGCCTGGCTCGGAGCCGGCCTCGCGGATCGCGCTGAGCAGGAGCTGGTAGGCGCTGAGGTAGCGGTCGGGGCCTGCGCGCTCGTAGGCCAGTTCGCCGGTGACCATGTTCCAGCCGTCGCCGACATCGCCGACCACCATATCGTCGGGGACGAAGCAGTCCTGGAAGTTGACTTCGTTAAAGTCGTGACCGCCATACAAGTTGTAGATGGGCCGCACCTGCAAACCCGGGCTGGACAGGTCGACGATGAATTGGGTCAGCCCCTTGTGCCGCGCATCACCCTTCGCCTCGGTGCGCACCAGCGCCAAAAGGTAATGGGCGCGGTGGGCGTTACTGGTCCAGATCTTGGTTCCGGTAATGGACCAGCCACCGTCGACGCGATTCGCGCGCGTTCGCACGGCCGCCAGGTCGGAACCCGAGTCGGGCTCGCTCATGCCGATTCCGAAAAAGCATTCTCCCCCTGCGATGCGCGGGAGGATCTCGCGCCGTGCACGCTCGCTGCCGTTGCGCAGGATCTGCATCGAACTCTGGCGGTCCGCGATCCAGTGCGCGAAGACGGGCGCGCCGGCAGCGAGCATTTCCTCTGTCACCACGAACTTCTCCAGGGCAGTGCGGCCGTGACCGCCGTATTGCGCGGGCAGCGTCAGCCCGATGAAGCCCGCCTCGCCGCACTTGCGACTGAAGTCCGGCGACCATGAAGCCCAAGCATCGGGCGCAGGTATGAAGGAGCCTGCCGCCTGTTCGCGCGCGAGGAATTCGCGCACCTCGCGGCGCAGCGTATCGCACGCGGGCGGCAGGCGCACGGCGTCGAACTTGAACTGGTGCATGGGTGGTCCTGGCCTTGCGGCTCGGGTTGTGAATGGCAGGCAGACTATAGCGCGGCGCTGCACATTCGGCGATTCCAAACGTCATCTGTAATATAAAATAATACAGCTGTGTTTTGAATGTTCGGCATCCCGATGTCAAATCGGACTTTTTCACGAGTGGGACAAACCATTATTTGCGATACGGGCAGCGGCTTTCTGAACTACGAAGTGATCGACCTCACGCCGCCCTGGCGCGAGCGGGTCGACACCCTCGTGTTCTGCCATGGCGTGGGGATCGACTCGAACGTGTAGAGCGATTGGCTGCCGGTGCTGGCGTCCGACTTCAGACTGGTACGCTTCGATACGCGAGGATTCGGCCTGCCGGTGGGCTGCGGTTCACCCGCCTCCTGGACCCTCGAACGCTTCGCCGACGACATCGTTGCGGTCGCGGCGGCCGCTGGCGCGCGGCTCTCACCTCGTGGGCGAATCTTTCGGGGGTACGGGGTCGCTGCACCTGGCGGCACGAGCGGATTCGCCGGTGCTGACGCTGACGTGCGTCAGTACCGCGCACCGTGGATCAGACAACGAACAGGTACGGCGCTGGCGCGAAGAGTTGAGCTGCGCGGCATGCAGGCGTGGTCGGACGAGATGATGGACCGGCGCTTCCACGCAGGCGTACTCTCGGGCGCTCAACGTGAATGGTTCGCCACTACGCAGGCCGCGTGCGAGCCGCAGGCGCTGCTGGCGGTGGGCGAACTGCTCGTCGACACGGTCCTGACAGCCAAACTCTCCAACATCGCCGCGCCCACGCTGTTGCTAACGCCGGATGGCAGCCCGTTCGTCACGGTCGATCTTTCAAACCAGATCAAGCAGCGGGCCCGTTTTGTGGACTGGCCGTGTTTCCTCGTGCCCGCCATGGCCTCGTTTTTTCACACGCAAATGAATGCGCCGCAGCTGTGCGGGCGTTTGCACGGCGCGTTGTCGCCGATGCAAATTGTTGAAATATCAAAATACGTATGTGCTATTCGACGCCACATGCACAGTTTATGTTGCCCGGGTCACCATGCCAAATTAAACTTCCGGCGAGCGTAGCGCACTCGGTCGCGCAGTGAAGGCGGCAAGCGGAGGCAACAGGCGCCGCCGCCCGCGCTGTATTCGCGAATCTTTTTTATCCAGGAGACAAGACCCATGAATTTCAGCCGGCTCACCGCGCATCTGCACTCGACCTTCGCTTTGCTTGCCGTGGCGGCCAGCACCTTTTCTCTGCCAGCGCATACCGCGGAGAAGTGGAACCTATATGTCTATAACGCCGTCTCGACCGTGTCCGCGGTTAGGGGCCTCAACAAGGTAACCGAGGAGATCGAAAAAGAAACCGGCGGTGCACTCTCGGTTCGTCTGCACCTCGGCGGTTCACTGCCGATTAACACCACAACGATCACACCCGCCGTCAGCGACGACGTCGTGCAGATGGGCGACGACGGTTATTTTCTCGGAAACATCCCAATCGGCGGAGTGTTGCGCCTGCCCATGCTGATCCAATCACTGGACGAGTACCAGAAGGCGGCCGCCATCATGGATCCCTACTTGGAGAAAGCATTTGACCGCAAGGGCGTCATAGTGCTGGGCCAGTATCTGTATCCGTATCAGGTCGCCTATTCGAGCAAAAAACTTACCTCGCTCGCAGATATCAAGGGCCAGAAGATCCGCGTAAGTTCGCCGGAGCAAGGCGAATTCATCAAACGGCTGGGCGGCGTGCCGGTCACCATCGGCGCCCCCGAGGTCCCGTCGGCGCTGGACCGTAGCGTGGTCGACGGCGTGCTGACCGCCAATACGGGCGGCGGCAATGTCTGGAAGGATCTACTCAAGTACAACTATCGCATCGGCATCAACTACTTCAACTCGGTGATCATCGTCAACAAGGAGCGGTTCAACAAGTTGCCGCCGGACGTGCAAGTTAAGGTGCGCAAGATCGTGAACGACAACATGGCGCTGATCACCGCCGCCATGCAGGCCGAGGAAGAAGTGCTGACCAAGAAGTTCGCCGACGGCGGCATG
Source organism: Ramlibacter sp. (assembly GCA_043766965.1). Taxonomy (GTDB): domain Bacteria; phylum Pseudomonadota; class Gammaproteobacteria; order Burkholderiales; family Burkholderiaceae_C; genus Ramlibacter. The sequence goes on from JAYUHN010000337.1 coordinate 2,936, forward strand.
GTCATTACGCGCGAATCCAAGGCCGACCTGGCTGAGGGCCTGAAGCTCGTCGCGCCTTACTGGGACGAGTGGGCCAAAAACAAGGGTCCCGACGCAGTCGAGGCACTGAAGAAGGTTCGCACGGTGCTCGGCCGTTAAGGGGCCGGCCATGGGATTGGAACCGCATCTTCTCGATGAGCCTGGGCACCGCATCGAGACCATCATCACCGGGCCCGGCCCGATCGAATACACCTCCGAGGCGATCTCATCGTTGGCCCTTGTAGCAATGATCGTGCTGATCGGCGCTGAAGCTATCATTCGTAATCTTTTCGGCGGCTCACTACAGATCACCGACGAGATCGGCGGCTACCTGCTGGTTGTCGTCACCTTCCTGAGCATGTCGGTATCCGAAGCGCACGGAGCCTTCCACCGGGTCGAGCTCGTCCAGGCACGCATGTCCCAACGTGGACGGATCTGGCTCCAAATCGTCTTCGACGCGTGCTCACTTGCGGCATCGCTGCTGGTGACCTGGCAGTTGGGGCGCCTCGCGCTCAATTCTTGGAATTCCGGTGATGTCGCTCCGACCCCGTTGCAGACCCCCCTGTGGCTGCCGCAGGCGGTGATGGGCATCGGGATGGCGTTCCTTTGCTACGCGCTCATGCGCTCTGCGCACGCCAAATACATGTTCATACAATCGGAGGTACCCGCATGACACCGGGCGTCGAACTTATCGTCGTGCTCGCGATCTTCATCGCGCTGCTTTGCCTTGGAATGACCATCCCGTTCGCGATCACGGTTCCCTCCGTGATCTACCTACTCATGCACGCCGGCCTGCCGGGCCTCAAAGGCATTGGCCTGGTCTCGTGGGGCAGCATGAACAGCTTTACGCTCACGGCCATCCCGCTGTTCATCCTGATGGCTGAGATTCTCCAGGAGAGCAAGCTCAGCCTGAGGGTCTATCGCGGCCTCTCGAAACTGGTGGCATGGATGCCCGGCGGCTTGCTGCAAACGAACATCGCTGGCTGCGCCATCTTCTCCGCGATCAGCGGCTCCAGTGTCGTGACCGCCGCCTCGATCGGCCGGGTGGCGCTGCCCGAACTCGAGCGGCGCAAGTACAGCCCGCGGGTTTCTGCGGGCTCGCTCGCCGCAGGCGGCACGCTGGGCATCCTGATCCCCCCGAGCATTGCCATGATCGTCTACGGTACCTTCACCGAGACTTCAGTCGCCAAGCTCTTTATGGCGGGCGTTGTGCCAGGGCTGTTGCTTACTGCGATGTTCATGATCTACATCGCGGCCCACGCGCTGATCGATCCCTCGATCGGGCCCAAGGAAAAAGGGGCTAGCAACATGCGCGAGTTCGGCGATGCGCTGGTGGATGTGTTTCCGTTCGTGGTGCTAATCGGCGGAACGATCGGCAGCATCTACACGGGCCTGGTGACTCCCACCGAGGCGGCGGCGGTCGGCTGCCTACTGGCCGCAGTAATCGCCGGCATTTGGGGCGACAGCAACTTCGGCGTTTACAAGCGCGCCTTGCAGTCCACCACGCGTGTGTGCGGCAACATCCTGTTCATCGTCTACGCCGCGTTCGTGTTTTCCTACGCCATTAGCTACGCAGGCGTCGGCGAGCAGATCACGCAGTTCCTCGTGGACCTCAAGTTGTCGAAGTTCGCGTTCTTTTTCGCACTGTTTGTGCTCTACACGATATTGGGCTGCCTTGTGGAAAGCCTGGGGATGATCGTGGTCACGGTGCCGCTACTCTATCCGGTGCTGCTCCAGTACGGGATCGACCCGATCTGGTTCGGCGTGATTCTGGTGATCTTCATCGAGATGGGGCAAATCTCACCGCCTATCGGCATCAACCTGTTCGTCATTCAGGGCATCTGGAACGGCAAGCTCAGCGACGTGGTGATGGGCACCATACCATTTCACCTCATCATGTTCGTGCTGCTGCTGCTGCTAGTCATTTTCCCGGAAATCGCGATGTGGCTTCCTTCGACCGCCAGCGTCCAGAAGTAGGGCGGGCGCACTCCATGTCCAGGCAAAGGTTTGATCATGTGGCGCATTGACGGAAAGCCACCGGTACGTGTGGACGCGCAAGTCCTCACGCGGATGCCCGACGCGATGCGCCGGCCTCAGGTGTCGGCCTGGGGCCAGGCCAACCGGCCGGGGCACCTGGTGGATTGCTTTCTGGAAGGGCCTTGTTTCGATAGCGAAGGCAACCTGTACGTAACGGATATTCCACACGGCCGGATCTTCCACATCGATGGCGCGTGCGAGTGGACCTGCATTCTCGAAAATGACGGCTGGCCGAACGGCCTGGCGGCACATCCGGACGGCAGCCTGTGGATCGCCGATTACCGCTACGGCATACGACGCTTCGATCCTGCGGGCAGCCATGTCGAAACCGTCCTGGGCCACCGGAACAGCGAGTCCTTTCGCGGGGTGAACGACCTCGTGTTCGACGCCAGCGGGCGGCTGTATTTCACCGACCAGGGCCAGACCGGCATGCATGACCCAACCGGCCGCGTCTACCGCTTCCAGCCCGACGGCCGCCTCGACATGTTGCTGTCCAACGGCCCCAGCCCGAACGGGCTGGCGGTGAGCCCTGACATGAAGGTTCTGTATGTAGCCCTTACGCGGGCGAACCAGGTCTGGCGCGCGCCAATCCAGCCCGACGGCTCGATCAGCAAGATGGGCGTCCTGCAGACCTTCTTCGGCCCAACGGGGCCCGATGGCTTGGCAATCGACCGCTTCGGGCGATTGCTCGTGGCGCACCCCAGCCTGGGCGGTGTCTTCGTGCTCAACGCCCGCGGCGAGGTGACCCACCACTTGCGCAGCCCGCTGCCGGACAGCGTTGTCACCAACGTCGCGTGCTGGCCCGGCCGGGATGCAGTCGTGATGACCGAATCGATGTCGGGCAGCCTCCTGGTCGCACAGCTTCCCGAACCCCTGGACCCCGCGGGATGAACGAGCGCAAAGTCGTCAAGTCCGCTGCACGCGTCCTGCAGTTGCTGGAGCACTTCGATGACGAACGCAGGCCGATGGCCGTGGCCGAGATCGCGGCACACCATAACTGGCCCGCGTCGAGCACGTCGGTCCTGATGTCCACCCTCGTCACGCTCGGTTACCTTGAATACGACTCCGGCAAGCGTGTCTATCGGCCGTCGGTTCGGGTGGCCCTGCTGGGCGACTGGATCCATCGTGACCTCCTGAAAGAAGGCCAGCTTGCCCGCCTGATGGAGCACCTGAACGAAGCCACCGGCGAGACGATCGTCCTGGCCGCGCAAAACGGTTTGGATTCGCAGTACCTCCGCGTGCTGCAGGGCACGAATGCATTGCGGCTGCACCTGCACATCGGCACCGAGCGACCGCTGTTCGGCTCGGGCACCGGCAGCATGCTGCTGAGCGCTATGGACGACGCCGCGGTACGCAAGCTGGCGCGTCGCTTCAATGCGACCGTCCCGCAGGGCAAGCGCGTCGATATCGACGAAGTGCTGCTAAACCTTGCTAAAGACCGTGCCAGGGGCTACTCCGTCTCGCTCAACCAGGTCACGATGCATTCGGGGCTGATTGCGATGCTCTTGCCCGCCGCTCCCGGACAGCAGTCACTGGCGCTGGGCATTTCGGGTCTCACTGTGCGGCTGCTCGCGCACGAGCAGGAGTACGTGCTGCTCGTGCGCAAGGCCATGACGACCTTTCTGTCAATTGAACACGATTCACCCCATACCCGGCAAACTGCTCGAGAAAGATCCCATGAATGACTCCGTACTCTTCACCCGCGACGGAGGTGTGGTCACACTTACCCTGAACGAGCCCGCAACGCGCAACGCAGTGTCGCCAGCCATCACCGAAGCGCTGGTGGCCCGTATCAGCGAAGTCAACCAGGACCTCTCGATCCGCTGCGTCATCCTCACCGGCGTCGGCGAAGGCTTTTCGTCGGGTGGCAACGTCAAGGACATGAAGGAAAAGAAAGGCCTGTTTGGTGGTAGCCCGGCAGAAATCAGGCGCGGCTACTGGCAAGGCATTCAGCAAATCCCGCTGGCCATGTACGAGCTGGAAGTCCCCAGCATTGCAGCCGTGAACGGCGCGGCCATCGGTGCGGGGTGCGACCTCTCACTGATGTGCGACATCCGCATCGCCGGGCGGAGCGCCGTGTTCGCCGAGAGCTTCATGCGCGTCGGACTGGTATCCGGCGATGGCGGCGCATGGCACCTGCCGCGCGTGGTGGGCTTGTCTAAAGCCTACGAGATGACATTCACAGGCGACTTCATCCGCGCCGAGGAGGCCGTGCGCATCGGGCTTGCCTCGCGTTGGGTCGAGGACGCCGACCTGATGACCGAAGCCATGGCGCTGGCGCAGCGGATCGCCGCTTACCCCTCGCATTCGCTACGTCTGACCAAGAGACTGCTGCGCGACTCGCAGCATGTGAGCCTTCCGATCGCGCTGGAACTGGCGTCGTCATCGCAGGCGCTGGTGCAGCACACACACGACCAGTACGAAGCCGTTTCGGCTTTCATCGATAAGCGCGAGCCGAAGTTCGAGCACCGCTAATCCCCACGTTCCCGCCCCATACGCACCACTTTCAACCGTCCCAGGAAAACCCCATGCAGTTCCTTTTCAAGTCCGCAGTCGCGGCAGCCTTACTGTCGCTCGCGGCGATTCCCACGGCGCATGCCGCCTGGCCATCCGATGGGCCCATCACGGTGAGCGTCGGCTTTGCGGCCGGCGGTACCACTGACGTGATGGTGCGCACTATTGCGCCATTCATCGCCAAGCACCTGGGCGACAATGCCTCTCTGATCGTGATGAACCGCCCTGGCGCTTCCGGAGAAATCGCGATCAACCAGGTCATGCGCGCCAAGCCCGACGGCTATTCGCTCGTGGTCGTCAACCTGCCGGGCTACTTCTTCGTGCCCCTCTACCGCAAGTCGTCGTATGCCACCAGCGACCTCACCCTGCTGGCCCGCGTGGTCGCCGACCCCACCGTCATGGTGTCGCGCAAGGACGGCAAGGTCTCCGACCTGCGCCAGGCCCTCAATCAGTTGAAGGCTTCGCCGAGTTCTCTCTCGGCCGGCCACAACGGCATAGGCACCAATGGGCACCTTGCAATGGTCCGGCTCGAAGCAGCCTCAGGCGCGAAATTCAACGCCATTCCCTTTAACGGCAGCGCACAGCAGAAGATTGCGCTGGGAAGCGACAATCTGGACATCGCCTTCCTGGCAGCCTCGGAAGTGCCCGATCCTGAGAACGAGGCCACGCCGGTTCGTTTGCTCGCCCAGTTCACGCGGACCAAGGTTCAGCGGCTGGCCTCCGTGCCAACCACCTTCGACCTGGGCCTGTCAGTGGAAATGACTGGCGAGCGCGGATTCGCGGCGCCGAACAACGTGCCGCCGGCCATCATGGCACGCCTTGAAAAAGCCATCGAAGACGCCGTTAAGGACCCCGAATTTAAAAAGGCTGCACGGAATGACGCGCCCTTCCTTTCGTTCCTCGGCGGCGCTGACTGGAAACGCCAGATCGACAGCGATAGCAAGGCCTATGAGGCCATCGCACGGACCCTCCCCAAAGAGTAAATCGAGGCCATGAAGTGAACGAAAAATCCGATCAGCAGAAGCCTTATTCGCATATACGGGTGCTGGACATGTCGCGCGTGCTGGCAGGGCCGTGGGCCGGGCAGGTGATGGCCGACCTGGGCGCCGACGTCATCAAGGTCGAGCGACCGATTACAGGGGATGATACGCGGCACTGGGGTCCGCCATTCTTGAAAGACAAGGACGGGCGCACGACGGCCGAAGCCGCCTATTACATGTGCGCCAACCGAGGCAAGCAGTCCATCACCGTGGACATCAGCAAGCCCGACGGCCAGGCACTCATCCGGGCGCTGGCTGCAAAGTGCGATGTGCTACTGGAGAACTACAAGGTGGGGGACCTGGCGCGGTACGGCCTGGGCTACGAGGACATCAAGGCTGTGAACCCGGACCTCATCTATTGCTCCGTCACCGGATTTGGGCAGACCGGACCCTCGCGCCATCTCACCGGCTACGACTTCATGATCCAGGCGATGGGCGGCTTGATGAGCCTGACCGGGCATGGGGACGCAGAGCCCGGCGGCGGGCCCATGAAGGTCGGGGTGCCGGTGGCGGATCTGGTCACGGGCCTCTACACCGCCATTGCCATTCAGGCTGCCCTGGCGCGGCGCGAACGGACCGGCGGCGGCGGGGAGTGGATCGACATGGCGCTCATGGACTGTCAAGTGGCGATGCTGGCGAACCAGGGGCAGAACTACCTGTCCGGAGATGGCAGCCTCACGCCTCGCATGGGCAATGCGCACCCGAATGTCGCGCCCTACGAAGTTGTCCAAACGCAGGACGGCCACATGGTTTTGACGGTAGGCACGGATTACCAGTTCCGCAAGTTCTGCGCCGCCGTGAACCGGCCCGAGCTGGCATCGGACGCGCGATTCCTCACCAATCCGGACCGCGTGACGAACCGGCGTGACCTGTCAGCCATCGTGGGCGAGATCATCACGGCCAAACCGACCGCGCAGTGGCTGGATTTGTTCGGCGAGGTGGGTGTCGCATGCGGGCCCATCAATACGCTGCGCGATGTGTATCGACATCCGCAGGTGATTGATCGTGAGATGGTTTTCGAAATGGACCATTCGATCGGTGGCAAAGTGCCGCTGACCGCCAACCCGATCCACTTCCGCGAGCACCCAATCAGCTACGAAGTGCCGCCGCCATTATTGGGCCAGCACACGCGTGCCATTCTCGGAGAGGTGCTGGGTCTTGATAGCGCCGAGATCGACCGGCTGGCAGGGGAAGGGACAATCTGATTCGCGTAAACGGAACCCTAGCGCCTTGGTCGGAACTGACCCACTGCACTCATCCTTTACGCCGCCGCTCCTCGGACGAAGGCGTCACTTAACAAGTGATGCGGGTCCAGCCCACGCTCGTGCGTAAGGTCCAAAAGCGGAAACTTGGTGTACCAATGCGCTTTGATACTTATTAAACGCCAACAATCTAGCGCTCGACGCCGTCTGGCGAATCCCGCACAGGCCCGCGGCCTACTACTTCGACTGGTTCTAACTAAGCTCGCGGGCCGCATTGATTTGCGCGTACTGGCTCAGCACCGCCGACGCTTAGACCGCCTGGCGATTTTTGCCGATCTTGGCCGGATGGTGTCAGTTCTTGAAGGTACAGCCTGGAAGGCTTGGCCAGCGGCACTGCTGCGCATGTGCGTGCGTTGATGGGGCGGTAGGTGTTGAGGCCACTCGCATACTGGCGGTGGCGAGTCTTGATGATGCGGCAGGCCGTCAAGCGATTGAACAAGGCGAAGCGGCAGCCAGCAATGGAACTGGCTGGCGCATGTGTGAAATTGACAGAGCACTTAAACCTGGATCATGATCTGAGGTGATCGTGGGTGGACACTTCTTCCTACTTGACAAGGGCGCTACGTGAACCCTGCTGAAGCCCTGCTGTTGCCGCCGACCGAAAACTGACCCACTTCAGGCCATAGTGCCGATTCAAAACTGACCCAGGTGTTTTACTTGCTCTGCCTAAATTTTGGGCAGGGGACAAACAAGGTGATCACCATGGAAATGTTGGGAAGAATCAGGCGTATGCATTTGCGCGACAAGGTGTCGCTGCATGAAATAGCCAAGCGCACAGGCCTCGCGCGCAACACGGTACGCCGCTGGCTGAGGGCGCCAGAAGACGTACGGACACCGACCTACAGCCGCCCGGCGGGGTTCAGCAAACTCGGCGGGTTCATTGCCGAGCTGGAGCAGTCGCTTAAAGCGGATGCTTTGCGCCCCAAACAGGACAGGCGCACAGGACGCGCATTGTTTGCGCAACTCAAGGCTGCAGGTTATGCCGGTGGCTACAGCCGTGTCACCGACTTCATTCGTGCCTGGCGCGC
>JAYUHN010000338.1:0-4091 GCA_043766965.1 Ramlibacter sp.
ATTGCGATCGCCGAAGGCCTCACCCGGCGGCACCTCGAAACTCATGCGCGCGCCCTCCTCCAGTCCCACCAGCCGCCGTTCCAGCGCCGGCGAGAGCTCCCCAGTCCCCAGCGACAGGGTGGCGGGCCGGTGGTTGAAGGTATTGATGATGTCTCCTTGCGGACCGGATAACCGGTAATGCAGCGTAAGGAAGGAGCCCGGTTGAACCCGGGGCGCGTTGGAAGCCATGGAAGTCCCGATAAACTGCCCTCATTGTAGAAAGCCCCGCCGTCCCCGCCGGGCCGACCATGTCGAAGCCCTTCGGTTCCACAGCGATGCCCCTCAAAGACCTTCCACCCGACGCCCAGCCGCGGGAAAAGCTGCTGGCGCGCGGCGCCGGAGCTCTGGGCGACGCGGAACTGCTGGCGTTGCTGCTGCGAACAGGCCTGCCCGGCCAGGGAGTCTTGCAGATGGCGCAGTTGCTGCTGGAGCGCTTCGGCGGCCTGTCGGGTTTGCTGCACACGTCGGCGGACGAGCTGAAGACCTTCAAGGGTTTGGGCGGCCCTGCCAAACGCGCAGAGCTGATCGCGGTGCTCGAACTGGCGCGGCGGGCGATGGCCGAGCAGCTCAAGCAGCGCGAGGTGTTCAGCTCGCCCGGCGCCGTCAAGCACTATCTGCAGCTGCACCTGGCGGCCAGGGCGCACGAAGTGTTCGCAGTGCTCTTCCTGGATGCGCAGAACCGGCTGCTGGCCATGGAAGAACTGTTTAGAGGTACCCTGACCCAGACCAGCGTCTATCCGCGCGAAGTGGTGCTGCGCGCGCTGCACCTCGGCGCGGCGGCCGTGGTGCTGGCGCACAACCACCCGAGCGGTACAGTGCAGCCATCGCGCGCCGACGAAGCGCTGACGCAGACGCTCAAAGCGGCGCTGGCCCTGGTCGATGTGCGGGTGCTCGATCACATCATCGTCGCGCAGGGAGAAGCGCTGTCGATGGCCGAAAAAGGACTGTTATGACATTGCATATGGAACGGCGCGGCTCGGGCCGGCCACTGTTGCTGGTGCACGGCCTGGGCGGCAGCGTCCGCTCGTGGGACACCGTCTCACCGGCGCTCGCGGCTGTGCGCGAGCTGGTCGTGATCGACTTGCCTGGCCACGGCCGGTCGCCGCCGATCGTCGGACTCCAGACGATCAAAGCCTACGCGGATGCGATCGAAGCCTTCATCCGCGAGCAGGGTCTGGCTGGCGTCGACCTGGTGGGCAGCTCGGTCGGCGCGCGGCTGGTGTTGGAACTCTCCCGTCGCGGGGTTGGCGGGCATTGCGTCGCCCTCGATCCCGGCGGCTTCTGGCAAGGCTGGGAAACCCGCTTCTTCCACTGGACGTTGGCCGCGTCGATCCGCCTGCTGCGGCTGCTCGATCCGATGCTGCCGTTCGTCTCGCGCCACGCGTTGACGCGAACCTTGCTGCTGATCCAGTTGTCGGCCCGGCCCTGGGACCTGCCCGCCAAGGTGGTGCTCACCGAGTTGCGCAGCTTCGTCGCCACCCCGGTGTTCGACGCGATGCTGCGCGAACTGGCAGAGGGTCCGTTGCAACCTGGGACCGCATCGACGCCCGGCCGCATGACCATTGGCTGGGGCCGCAACGACCGGCTGCTGCTGCCGCGGCAGGCGCCACGTGCGCAGGCCGCGTTTCCGGGCGCGCGGCTGCACTGGTTCGACGACTGCGGGCATTTTCCGCACTGGGACCAGCCCGGAGAAACCGTGCGCGTCATCCTGGAAACCTGCGGGTGAAGGCCAAGTCCTTCCAGGAGCTGCAGCACATTCAGCAAAAACTGGTCGAGCAACAGCAAGCCGCCGCTGCACGCGACGCTGCTCACAAGGAGGCGCAGCGCAAGTCCGGCGCCGAGAAGAACCTGTTCGTCCGGGCGGCCGGCGCCGTGAAGCCGCTGCGCGAGCAGCCGCGCGTGCGTCTGGCGCCCGCACAGCCGGCGCCGATCCCGTTCCAGCAGCAGCTGGACGACCAACGGGTGCTGCAGGAGGCGATCAGCGACGAGTTCGACGCCGGCACCTTGCTCGACGTGGACGATGCCCTGAGTTTCCGGCGTCCCGGCATCGGCACCGACGTCACCCGCAAGCTGCGCAAGGGGCAATGGAGCATCCAGCGAGAACTCGACCTGCATGGGCTGCGCCGCGAAGAAGCCAGGGAGAGCCTTGCAGCGTTCGTCCGCGCCGCCTGCAGGGAAGGCGTGCGCTGCGTGCGCGTGGTCCACGGCAAGGGGCTGGGCTCGCCGGGCAAGACCCCGGTGCTCAAGAGCAAGGTGCAGAGCTGGCTGATCCAGAAAAGCGAGGTGCTCGCGTTCGTCCAGGCCCGTGGCGACGAAGGCGGCGCGGGCGCGCTGGTGGTGCTGTTGAAGCCGTCGCCGGGCTGATCAGCCCGGCGAATTCCGCATCCAGTCCGCGGTCTGGAAAAAGCTCTCGCCGAGCCGCTTGCGCAGCTTCTCATCGACACCGGTTTCGGCCATCGCCTGGTCCATGCATCCGAGCCACTGGTCGCGCTCCACGGCACCGATCACGAACGGCATGTGCCGCAGCCGCAGCTTGGGATGGCCGAATCGATCGGTGTAGTGCTGCGGGCCTCCGAGCCAGCCACACAGGAACCAGAACAGGTGCTGGCGCGCCTTCGTCAGTTCGCCGCCATGGACCGCGCGCAGGGCGGCATAGCCGGGTTCGAGGTCCATCAGGTCATAGAAGCGCTCGACCAGCGCCTTCACCCTGTCTTCGCCGCCGATCCATTCGAAATGCGTGTCGAACGGCGGCTTTTCCTGGATCTGCATCCGCCTATTGTCCGGGCAAGCTCATTCGGCCGCGCGGCGCAAGGTCTCCACGACCGGCCGGTTCAGCACCTCCCGCAGACCCCACCAGCCGGCGGCCAGTGCCAGCGCGGCGCCCGCGAGCGAGCCGTACACCAGCAGCAGCGGCGAGGCGGTCCACTCGAAATCGAACACGTAGCGCGCCAGGCCCCAGCCGATCGCATCGGCGACCGCGCTGGCGAGAAAGCCGGCCAGCAGCCCGACGCCGGCCAGTTCGGCCCGCTGGACCTGCCGCAGCAGGCTGGCACGGGCGCCGACCGCCCGCATGATGGCGTACTCGCGCGCCCGCTCCTCGCGCGTCGCGGTGACGGCCGCGAACAGCACCACCAGCCCCGCGGCCAGGGTGAATGCAAACAGGAATTCGACGGCCCGGATCACCTTGTCTAGCACGCCCTGGATCTGGTTCAGCGTGCTGGTCATGTCGACATTGGTGATGTTCGGGAACGAGCGCACCAGGTCGTTGTCGAAGCCCTTGCGGTCCGGCGCGTGAAACGCGCTCATGTAGGTGACCGGCACATCCGGCAGCCGGCTGACGGGATAGATGACGAAGAAGTTGGCGCGCATCGAACCCCAGTCCACCTTGCGCAGCGAGGTGATCTTCGCGTCGGTGGTGGCGCCTGCGATGTCGAAGCGCAGGCTGTCGCCCAGCTTCAGACCGAGTGTTTTCGCGAGGCCGTCCTCGACGCTGACGCCGCCCGCCTCTTCCGGCGTCCAGCGCCCGGCAACCACCTGGTTATGCGGCGGCTGCACCGGCGAATTGGAAAGATTGAACTCGCGGTCGACAAGCCGCCGGGCCCGGTCTTCCGGATAGTCCTCCGGCGTCACTGCCTTGCCGTTGACCGCCACCAGACGGCCCCGGATCATCGGGTACCAGTCGAAGTTCGCCACGCCGGCGTTCCGCAGCGCCTGCTGGAACGCGGCATTCTGGTCGGGCATGACATTGATGACGAAGCGGTTCGGCGCGTCCGGAGGAGTGGCGCGCCGCCAGCTGGAGATCAGGTCGGTGCGCAGCAGCACCAGCAACATCAGCGCCAGCAAGCCCACGGCCAGCGCGCTCACCTGCACCACGGCGAACGCCGGACGCGCCGAAATCTGCCGCGTCGCCAGCACCAGCCAGCGCGGCGCCGTCACTTCGTTCACGCTGCGACGCAGCAGCTTCACCGCCAGCCAGCTCAGTGCCGCGAAGACCAGTACCGCGCCGGCGAAGCCACCGACGGCGATCAGACCCAGCACCAGGTCGCTGCTCG
>JAYUHN010000339.1:0-10761 GCA_043766965.1 Ramlibacter sp.
TTGGTATGCGGGCAAGGCGGGTAACGACGAGTGGCGCCCGATTGGGCCGTTCCCCTGCGGGGTTGCGGCCAAAAAGGCCCTGCGCCGCGTTACGAAGCCTTGCCGGGGGGAGACCCCGGCTGCGTTTCGCGCCTTGCGCATGACCTTTTTGACGAGCAACGCGTCCCCCGGAAATAGTGCGAACAGGCCCTAGAGGCAGCCCAGGGCGCTGGCGACAGCCTCGCGGAACGAGGCAAACTGGTGCAGGTCGTTGTGCCCTCCGCCCTCGACGCAATGCAGCTGGGCCTGTGGCGCCACCTTTCGCAGCGCTTCGCTGTGGTGCAGTCCGATCAACTGGTCCTTGTCGCCATGGATCAGCATCAGCTTGCCGGTCAGGCGGCAGACATGTTCGAGCGTGGCGAGCGGATAGCGCAGGATCCTGCGTGGCACCCAGGGATAGAGTTCGTCGGCCAGGGCTTGCATGCTGCTGTACGCGGACACCATCAGCGTCAGGTCGGGGGCTTTGCCCGCCGCGCACAATTCAGCGGACAGCCCCGCCGCCAGCCCGGTGCCCAGCGACTGGCCGGAAATGACGACGCGCATGCCCTCATACCGTGGCGCGAAAGCGGCCCACACGGCACGCACGTCGGCGCGCAGCTGTCGTTCGCTGCCGATCTGGCCGGTGCTTTTGCCGAACCCGCGATAGTCGAACATCGCGACATCGAAATCGTGCTGGCGAAAAGCGTCGAGATCGACCAGCCATTTCTTCATGTTGCCGGAGTTGCCATGCAGGAAAAACACCACGCCGCGCGGGTTGGGCAGCCGCAACTGGGCCGCCGAAAGACGTGCACCCGGCACGTCGATGAAGCTCTCGTGAACATCGCTGTCGGTGGTGAGCGGCTGGTCAGCCGCAAGCGATTCCGGCTCGAACAGCAGACGCTCCTGCCAGAACCAGAGCCATCCGATCGCGGCCGCGTAAACCGCCGTCAGCACCAGCAGGCCGCTCAGGAAGAAGATGACGTAAGCCATGGACGCGCCCCCCTTCCGTGCAATCGAAGAGGAACAACGACCCCGCGCGCCTTGTGCTTGACTCCCATGGCGTTCTCCCTGAAGCCGCGGCACCGACGGAGCACCAGTGCCCGAGATCATCCTGGATCACGCGGTGGGTCGCTCCTGTCGGCCTTGCGCGGGCGATCACGTAGGAAACCTGCCTGAGCGGCAGGCAGGCGAGCGCGCGCTAGCGGCCGCCGAAATTCGGCTTGCGCTTGGCCATGAAAGCCTGGCGGCCCTCGACATAGTCCGCGCTGTCGAAACAGCCATCGACCGCCCGATCGCACCGGGCCCGGTCCCGGACCGCTTCATCCTTCAGCGCCTCGGCCACGATGGTCTTGATCGACGCGATCGTGAGCGGCGCATTGCCGGCGATCGTGGCTGCGTACTCCCGCACAAAAGCGTCGAGCTGCCCGTCGGGCACGACGCGGTTGACCAGGCCCATCGCCAGCGCTTCCTGGGCTGTGAACTGGCGCGCGGTGAAAAAGATTTCCTTGGCGAAAGAAGGGCCGACCACGTCCATCAACTTGCGCACGCCGTCATACCCGTAGCCGAGCCCCAGCCGGGCAGCCGGCACGCCGAACCTGGCGCCGTCCGAGGCGATCCGCAGGTCGCACGACAGCGCCGTCGATACGCCGCCGCCGATGCACCAGCCGCGGATCATGGCGATGGTCGGCTTGCCGAGGCTGGTCAGAGCGACCGTCGCCTGGTGTGAAGTCTCGTTGTAGCGACGCGTGGTTTCGGGCGACGAGCGCTTTTCCTCGAATTCCGAAATGTCGGCGCCCGATACGAAAGCCTTCTCGCCGGCACCTTTGACCACGACCACCCGGATCGCAGGGTCGCTGCCGAAATCGGTGGCGATGTCCAGCAGCGCTTCCCACATCACCATCGACACGGCGTTGTGCCGCGCCGGATTGTTGAACGTGATCCAGCCGATGGCGCCCTCTTTTTCGGCGATCATCCGTTCGGTTTTCGATGGCGTCATGGCAAGCCTCCTGGAGATCAGCGCGGTTCACGGTAGCGGTCGAAGATCACCCCGGCCTCGAACATCCGGGCCACCTCGTCGTCGCCGTAGCCGAGGCTGCGCACGACTTCCTCCGAATGCTGTCCCAGCCACGGCGCGGTCAGGCGCACGGCCGTCAGGTCACCGGTCGACTTGATGGGCAGGCCGATGGTCTTCATCGGACCGATCTTCGGATGGCCGATGTCGAGCACCATCTTGCGCGCCTGCACATGCGGGTCCTTCAGGGCCTGCTCATAGCCATACACCGGGCCGCCCGGCACCTGGGCCGCGTCGAGCTTGTCGACCCAGTGCGCGGTGGTGCCGGTGGTGAGCACGGCCTCGATCTCGCGTTCCAGGTCGTCGATGTGCTGCAGACGCTTGCGCGGCGTGGCGAAGCGCGGGTCTGCCAGCCATTCGGGCTTGCCGCAGACCTGTTTGCAGAAATTGCTCCACAACTTCTCGTTGCTGGCGCCGACCGTGACGAAGCCGTCGCTCGAGCGGTACGCCTGGTACGGCGCCGAACGCCGGTGCCGGGTGCCGGTGGCGTCCGGGATCTCGCCGCCGCCGAAGTAGGCCGCGAACTCCCACGCCGTCCAGGCCAGTCCGGCTTCGAGCAGCGACGTCTCCAGGTACTGGCCGGCGCCACCGCGCAGCCGGCCGATGTACGCGCCCAGGATGCCGTAGAGCGCAGTCACGCCACAGGCAATGTCGTTCATCGCGATGCCCACCTTGGCCGGCCGGCCACCCGGATAGCCGGTCATCATCATGATGCCGGACATGCCCTGGGCGATGATGTCGAAGCCGCCCTTGCGGCCATAGGGCCCGGTCTGTCCGAAGCCCGACATCGATGCGTAGACGATGGCCGGATTGACTGCCTTCAGGCGCTCGTAGTCGAAGCCGAGCTTGTTCACGACGCCGGGGCGGAAGTTCTCCATCACGATATCGGCCTTCGCGGCGAGCTTGAGCACGATCTCCTTGCCGCGGACGTCCTTCATGTCGATCGCCAGGCTCTTCTTGTTGCGGTTCAGCACGGCGAAGCAATACGACTCGCCGTTGACCTGGGGATCGAAGCGGCGCGAGGTATCGCCGCCGTCCGTGCTTTCGAGCTTGACGACGTCCGCGCCCATGTCGCCCAGAACCATGCTGCAATACGGGCCGGCCATCACGTTCGTGAGGTCCAGGACCCTCACACCTTCAAGCGGCAGCGCCATCTGCGGACTCCTGTGGATCGGGAATGTATGTGAGCTGCGACGGGTCGATCTGCGCGAACACCTGCTGGCCGACTTCGAACACATCGTTCGGCCGGGCGCTGATCCGCAGCGGCTGCGCCGTCCCTTCGATGCCGACGTGATAGTCCCACGAATCGCCCAGGTAGGCGCGGCGCTGGATCCGGCCTTCGACGCAGACCCGGTCACCGCTGGCGGCGCGCCGCTCCCGGTGCAGGTCGACGCTTTGCGGCCGCACCGAGATCAACACTTCCGGCGGCAGCGCGCCGTGGTGCCGCAGCGCCCCTGCCGGCAGCGAAAAGCCGCCGAAATCGACCATCGCGCCGACGCGCTTGCCGGTCAGGAAATTGGTCCTGCCGATGAAGCCGGCCACGAACTTCGTTCTCGGATTGGCATACAGCTGCTGGGGCACGTCGATCTGCTCGACCCGCCCCTGGTTCATCACCGCGATGCGGTCGGATGTCACCATCGCCTCCGCCTGGTCATGGGTGACGTAGACCATCGTCATCCTGAATTCGTCGTGCAGGCGGCGGATCTCGAAGCGCATCTCCTCCCGCAGATTGGCATCGAGGTTGGAGAGCGGCTCGTCCAGCAGCAGCACGGCCGGCTTCACCACGATCGAGCGCGCGAGCGCGACCCGCTGTTGCTGGCCGCCGCTCAACTCGGCCGGATAGCGGTCCCGCAGCGCCGCCAGCTGAACCACCTCCAGGATGTCGGCGACGCGGCGCCTGCTTTCGTCGGCCCCGACCTTGCGCAGCTTGAGGCCGAACCCGACGTTCTCGGCCACCGTCATGTTGGGCCAGATCGCATAGCTCTGGAAGATCATCGACATCTGCCGCTTTTCGGGCGGCAGGCTCGACTGCGGTGAAGAAATCACCTGGCCGTCCAGTTCGATCGTGCCCTGCGTCGGCGCCATGAAGCCGGCGATCATCCGCAGCGTTGTGGTCTTGCCGCAGCCGGACGGGCCCAGCAGCGACACCAGTTCTCCCTGTTCCAGGTGCAGGTTGAAGTTGTCGACCGCGGTGTAGCTGCCGAACTTGCGGGAGACGTTGCGCAGCACCAGGGTGCTCATTCGGAAACCTCCGCGCGGGGCGCTGCGGTATTCGCCTTGGGAGCGGCCCGGCGGCTCATACTGTTGTCCTGCGCAGCATGAAGTCGCGGCCCATCAGGCGGAAGCCGAGCAGGATCAATGCGACGGTGATGACGACCAGCACCAGGCCGATGGAGGCGAGCATCTCGAAATTTCCTTCGTCGCTCTTGTCGAACAACAGCACCGACAGCACCTGCGTGTTGATGGAGTACAGGAAGATCGCGGTGCTCAGTTCGCGCGTGGCCGGAATGAACACCAGGATGATCGCGCCCGCGAGGCTGCGTTTCAGCAGCGGCAGTACCACGCTGCGGATGGCCGTGAAGCGCGTGCCGCCCAGGATCCGCACGGCGTCCTCCAGCTCCGGATTGATGCTGCGGATCGCGGCGCTGCTGTTGACGTAAGCGATCGGCAGGAAGCGCGTGGCGAAAGCCAGGATCAGGATCCAGGCGGTTCCGTACAACAGCAACGGCGGATGGGTGTAGGCGGCGTAGAAGCCGATCGCCAGCACGATCCCGGGCACCACGAACGGCGCCATCGTGAGGAATGCCAGCAGCTGGCCGACCTTCCTGCCGACCAGCTCTCGTTGCACGATATATGCCACGCACAGCGCCAGCGCGACGGCGATCAGGGATGCGGTGCCGGCGTACAGGAAGGTGTGCAGCGTCGCCTTGCGCGTCAGCTCGTTCTCGAAGACAGTCGCGTAGACGTTGTCGAAGGTCAGGTTGTCGAGCGAAAAGCCCCGGCCCCAGGCCTTGGCGAACGCGGCCTGGCAGATCACCACCATCGGCATCAGGAACGACAGCGTGCACACGAACATGCAGTAGCCGAGCACCGCCCATTTCCAGGGACCGAGCGCGATGGGCCGGCGCTCGCCGCCCTTGCCGGTCAACGACACATAGCCCTTGCGGCTGGTGATGCGGCGCTGCAGCCAGAACAGGACGATCGTGATGACCAGCAGCGGCATGGCATAAGCGGACGCGACACCGACGCGGGGCGGGAATTCGAAGAACTGCCACAGCATGGTCGTCACCACATGGAAGCGGCCCGGCAGCGCCAGCAGCGCCGGCGAGCCGAACAGCGCGATCGCTTCCAGGAACACGAGGATGAAGGCGCCGAGGATCGCCGGCAGCACCAGCGGCAGCGTGATCAGGAAGGTGGTCCGCAGGTTGCCGGCGCCGAGGATGTTCGCCGCGTCTTCCATCTCGGACGAAATCAGGTCCAGCGCCGACTTGGTCAGCACGAACACATACGGAAAGCTGTAGCAGGCGACCACCAGCACCAGCCCCGGCATCGAGTAGATGTTGAACGGTCCGGAAGAGGCGCCGGTGAGCGCGACCACCGCGCGGTTGAGCCAGCCGGCATTGGGCCCGGCCAGCAGGATCCAGCCAACCGCACCGAGGTACGGCGGAATGACGAAGGTGCCGAGGATGCAGACCCATACCAGGCCCTTGCACGGCATATCGGAGCGCGACAGCGCCCATGCCATGGGCACACCGAAGGCCAGGCACAGCACGCCGGCACTGGCGCCGAGCACCAGCGAATTCCACAGCGCCTCGACGTTGCGCGAGCGGCTGTAAGCCGCCACGTAGTTGGAGACAGTGAATCCGCCGGCCTCGTCCTGGAAGCTGACGATCAGCAGCCGCAGCAGGGGATTGACCACTAGCACCACCAGCACGACGATGGCCAGCAGCCAGAGCCAGGACGATTTGTCGAGATGCCGCCAGCGTTCGCTCCAGCCGCGGGGCAAAGCCACCACGCCGGGAACCTGCTGCACGGAGGGAAGCGCCATCGCCGTGTGAGCCGTAATGTCGCGAGCCTAGACGCCGAACGTGTCGCGGAATTTTTCCTTCACCTCGGGGATTCCCCTGGTGACCTCCTCCTCGGTCGGTCGCACCACCTTGATGCTTTCCAGCGGCTTCGCGCCTGGCGCCGGGGCGACGCCCTTGACCACCGACAACGAATGGCTCCTGACCTGGACCTCACCCGCCTCCTTGCTCAGCAGAAACTCCATGTACAGCTTGCCCGCATTCGGCGACGGCGCATTTTTCGGAATGCCGCTGGGCGACACCATCAGCAACGCGCCATCCGTTGGATACACGACGGCCAGCGGATTGCCCTTGTCCTTGCTCATCAAGGTCGTGGCCTCCGGACCCGCCGCCACCCAGCGCTCCTTGGAATTGAGCATGGTGACCGTATCGTTGACCGACCGGCCGATCTGCGGCTTGTTCTTTTCGAGTTTCTCGAAAAAGCTCCAGCCATACAGCTTCTGCATCAGCACCACCCAGGTCCCGACATAGCCGCTGAACGCGGGATGGCCGATCGACACCTTTCCCTTCCATTTCGGGTCCAGCAGATCGGGCCAATTTTTCGGCACATCCTTTTCGGCGACCAGGCTGCTGTTGTACGTGATCAGCATCAGCGCTGCCGCCGTGACGTGGTAGTTGCCGTCGCTGTCGTTGTACTGCCTGAGCGAGTCGACCATGTTGACGACGCCGTGCGGACGGTAGTTCAACAGCAAGCCCTTGCTCTCCAGCGCCGGGAAGTGGCTGACGTCGGTGCTGCTGAAGATCGATGCCACCGGCGCCTTGGCCTGGATGTCCTGCTGCAGCCGCTGGTAGGCAACCTGCGCGGTGGTGCGCACGAAATTGCACTTGATGCCCGGATATTTCTTCTCGAACGCCGAACACAGCGCCGCCGCTTCCTCCGTCCCGTAGTGCGCGGTGTAGACCGTCAGCTCCTTTTCCTTTTTCGCTGCCTCGTACAGGTCTTTTTCCCAGGGCGGCATCTGCCCCAGCGCCGGGCCGGCGGCAAGCGCCAGGGCAGCCATCGACACAGCCAGGAACCAGGACGCGATGCGGTCGATCATCACTTTTCTCCAGTGGATAAAACAGCGGGAGACAACTAAAGTTAGCGACGATCCAAACCGCCCGCGAGGTGCGCCACTGTAGGCACTTTGGGCCGGCGCAAACATAGGCACTTACCTCAATGCCCGCGGCCTCCGCGGCGGACGGTGTGGATGCCGGATCAAGTCCGGCATGACAGTTCGTGGGCTGTCATCCCGGGCTTGGCCTGCCCCGGACCTGATCCGGGGACCCGGGATCCAGGCCACGGAGTTCTCTAGCGCCCGGTGAAGACCGGCGGCCGCTTCTGTTCGAAGGCGCGGACGCCTTCGCGGTAATCCTCGCTGGCATTGCAGGCGTCCGCCGCGGCGCACGCGGCAGCGTCGTCGCCCTCGGCCACCTGACCCAGGAAGGAGTTGATCGCCAGCTTGACGGCCCGCGCGGTCAGCGGCGCATTGCCGGCAATCGCCGCCGCCTGCGCGTTGACCTCTCGATCGAGTTCCGCCGCGGGCACGACCCGGCTCACGAAGCCGATTCGCAGCGCCTCGGCAGCGTCGAAGACGCGCGCCGAAAAAAAGATGTCGGCGGTGTTCTGCACGCCGATGAGCGAAATGAAGCGATGCACGCCGGCCGGCTTGTAGCCGATGCCGAGACGGCCGGCAGGCATGCGGAAGCGGGCATCGTCGGCGCAGACGCGGATGTCGCAGGCTGCGGCCAGCCCCAGCCCGCCGCCCATGCAGATGCCGCGGATCCGCGCGATCACCGGCTTGCTTGCGCGCACCGGCGCCATGTAGGCTGCGTCGACGGCGTCGCCGTATGCCTGCTGCGATGCGGCGTCGCCGCGTTCGATGCCGAACTGCGAAATGTCGGCGCCCGACACGAACGCCTTGTCGCCGTCGCCCGTCAGCACGATGACGTGGATCGCCGGATCGGCGTCGAGCTCGGCGATCCGCAGCGGCAACGCGCGCCACATCTGCGCCGTCATGGCGTTGAATTTGTCGACGTTCGACATGACGACGGTGCCCACGGGGCCGTTTCGATGAACCAGGATCTCAGGCAATCGCGCTCTCCGTTGCGTGCTCGGGCACTGTCGAACGATGGTAATGCACGGCGGCGCGGGTGCGGTTACATTGGCGCGATGACATCCACCCTTCCCACTTTCGCCCTTCAACTGCGCTCGCTGATCCGGCCCGACGGAACGCTCGAGCTGTCGCTGGCGGAGGTGCCGGTGCCGCAGCCCGGGCCCGATGAAGTGCTGGTGCGCATCGAGGCGGCGCCCCTGAATCCGTCCGATCTCGGCCTGCTGTTCGGCCCGGCCGACATGGCCGCTGCCAAGGCGTCGGGCACCGCCGATCGCCCGGTCATCGGCGCGCGTGTTCCGCAAGCAGCGATGAAGTCCGTGGCGGGGCGCATCGGACAGGCAATGCCGGTCGGCAACGAGGGTGCGGGCCTGGTGGTCGCTGCGGGCGCCTCGCCGAAGGCCCAGGCGCTGCTGGGCAAGACGGTCGCCGCCGTCGGCGGTGCGATGTATTCGCAGTACCGGGCCCTGCCGGCAGCGGATTGCCTGACGCTCCCGCCGGGAGCCACGGCGGCCGAGGGCGCTTCGTCCTTCGTCAACCCGATGACCGCGCTCGGCATGGTGGCGACGATGCGGCGCGAGGGTCACACGGCGCTGGTGCACACCGCTGCCGCATCCAACCTCGGGCAGATGCTGAACCGCCTGTGCCTGAAGGAAAAGATCGCGCTGGTGAACATCGTGCGCCAGCCGGCG
This sequence comes from Ramlibacter sp., assembly GCA_043766965.1. Taxonomy (GTDB): domain Bacteria; phylum Pseudomonadota; class Gammaproteobacteria; order Burkholderiales; family Burkholderiaceae_C; genus Ramlibacter. The sequence continues at coordinate 8,960 of JAYUHN010000339.1, forward strand.
CAGGTGCGGCTGCTGCGCTCGCAGGGCGCGGCGCATGTCTGCGACTCGAGTTCGCCGGATTTTTTGCAGGAGCTGACCGAAGCGATGATCGCCACCGGCGCGACGCTCGGCTTCGATGCCACCGGCGGTGGCAAGCTGGCCGGCCAGGTTCTCGGCTGCATGGAAGCGGCCCTCAATCGCGGCGCATCGACCTATAGCCGCTACGGCTCGGCCACGCACAAGCAGGTGTACCTGTATGGCGGCCTCGACACCGGGCCGACCGAATTCAACCGCAGCTTCGGCATGGCCTGGGGCATCGGCGGCTGGCTGGTGTTCAGCTACCTGCAGAAGCTGGAAGCGGGAACCATGGACCAGTTCAAAGAGCGCGTCGCCGCTGAACTGAAGACCACCTTCGCCAGCCACTACACCGGCGAACTCTCGCTGGCGCAGACCTTGTCGCTGCCGCAGATCGCTGCTTACGGCAAGCGCGCCACCGGCGAAAAGTACCTGGTCAATCCATCGCTGTAGCCACGAAAGCCTGTCATCCCGGGCTTGACCCGGGATCCATCTCTCAGCCGCGCCCGCTCTGCTGCTCCAGATACAGCTGCCGCAGCCTGGCCCGCTCCGCTTCGCCCAATCCGAGACCTTTGCGGAAGTAGCCCTCGACATTGCCGTAATCCTGCGCCACCGCCTCGAACGCGGCTTCGAGAAACTCCGGCTGCACCCGGTACAGCACCGAAGCCACCTCGGGCGAAAGTCCGCGCCACTCGGTCTTCGGTCTCAGCCGCTCGTTGGTCAGCAGGTAATCGCGCATCACCTCTGGCTGCGACACGCCGAGCGCCAGCAGGATCAGCGCCGCCGCGAAACCGGTGCGGTCCTTGCCCGCTGTGCAATGGAACACCAGCGGAGCGCCTGATTCGAGCAGGTGCGAAAACAGCGACGCGAAGCGGTGCGTGTTGTGCCGCACGAAGCCGCGGTAGGTGTCCTGCATGTGGCCCACCACCTCGGCCTGCGTGAGCGCGTGGCCGGCGTCCGTCAGGTCGGCCAGCACCTGCACGATGGTTGGCTCGATCGCCAGCGAGTGCACCGTCGCGCCCTCGATGACGCAAACGGCGGTCTCGCGCTCGGCGACGCCGCGCAGGTCCAGCACCCGCACCGTTTCACGCAGCCGACCCGAAAGTAGCTGGAGATCGCCGGGCGCCAGGTTGCCGAGGTGATCCGAGCGAAACAGGTGGTGTTGGCGGACGGTGTCGCCGTCGGCGTTGCGGTAGCCGCCGAGGTCGCGGAAGTTCGGGGCGCCAAGAAGGGTGAACTGTGAATGCATCTCGCCTCGATTTTAGGCAGGCCGAGGTCGTCATTCCCGCGGAGGCGGGAATCCAGGGCTTCTCTTTGTGACGCGGTGAACTGAACGAGCTGCGAAGAAATGGATCCCGGATCGAGTCCGGGATGACAACTGCGGGATGACAACTGTGGGATGACGGGTGCAGTCGGGGATGACAGGTGTAGTCGTCGATGACGACTTAACACTCGGGTTGACACCCCCGGTGCATTGCAATCCTCCAAAAAAATGCCCGCCGCGGCTGCGACAGGCATCTTGACGGGAAATCCGGAAGGCTTACTTGCTGCTCTTGCTGCCGGTGGACTTCTTCTCGCCGCCCTGGCTGGCCCGCTTGCTGCCGGCGCCGCTCTTGGAGGCGCTGGCGCGCTCGCCCTGCGCGGCGCTGTCCTGCGTGCTGGCCTTGCCGCCCTTGCTGGCGGCCTCGGACTTGGCAGGTGAGGATTTCGAGTTGCCTGACTTCATGGAAAACTCCTTGGTTGATGGC
>JAYUHN010000340.1:0-10740 GCA_043766965.1 Ramlibacter sp.
CTTCGTTGCGCAGCCAGGGCAAGCACACTCCGTTCTCGGGCTATGAACTTCCCGGCCGGGTTCGCTGCACCATTGCCGCCGGCCAGATCGCCTTCGAAGCCTCGGGCCAGCGTTGATCCCATGAACGCGCTGCGGGGTTGCTGGCGCCTTGCCCGGGCACTGGGTGTTGCGCTCGACGGCTGGGCTACCATCGTCTTTCTCTTTCCGCGCATGACGGTCGCGGCGCAGCAGGAGCGGGTCCAGGCCTGGTCGCTTCGGATGTTGCGGGTGCTCGGAGTGGCGTTCGAAGTGCGGGGCAATCGCCTGGTCGAAGGGCCTTTGCTGCTGGTCGCGAACCACATCTCGTGGCTCGACATCCTGGTGGTGCACGCCGCCCGGCACTGCCGGTTCGTGTCGAAGTCTGACGTCAAACGCTGGCCGCTGATCGGAACACTGGCGACCGGCGGCGGCACGCTCTACATCGAGCGCGAGTCGCGGCGCGATGCGATGCGGGTGGTGCATCGCATGGCCGACAGCCTGCGTGCCGGCCAGGTTCTGGCGGTTTTTCCCGAAGGCACGACCACCGACGGCTTGTCGCTGTTGCCCTTTCACGGCAACCTGGTGCAGGCGGCCATTTCCGCCGATGCACCGGCCCAGCCCGTGGCGCTGCGGTTCATCGATACGGCAAGCGGCGCCGCCAGCTTGACGCCGAGCTATATCGGGGACGACAGCCTGGTGGGCTCGCTGTGGCGGACCGTGAGCGGCCCACCCGTGACGGCGATCGTGAACTTTGGAGAACCGCAGCACGTCCACGGACGGGGCCGGCGGCAATGGGCGCAGGACTTGCGGACCGCAGTGGAGCAGCTGCGCCGGGACTAAAGGCCCGATCCGCTCAGGGATCTTCGGACGCGTCGGGCCGGCTGGCGGTGGCGGCTTTTCGAAAAACGATCTCGCCGGTCGGCACATACACCACCCGGATTTCCTGCCCCGTCGGTTTGGTGAAACTTTTGGCGGCCAGTGCGACAGCGAGAGCCCGGTCCTTGACCAGGTACTGCTCGGATGCCGCAAGCGGCGAGAAGTAGCTGCCAAACGGATGGCTGCTTTCGATGCGGTACTCAGCGGCCTTCATGGTCACCTCGCGTAGAAGAAGTCAGTTGCGGGCTCGACGAAGGAATAGTAGGCCGCGCGTAAGACATGACAGTGACCAGTCGTTCGCATGACGAGTGACATCTGTAACTGTGTGAAATGCTGCGTCGCAAAAAGTTTTTTTACTGTCGGGCATTGCGAACCACAGGCGAAGGCAGCATGCCCTCGGCCTCGGCTACCGCCGTAGCGGCAAGGGAAAGCTCGCCATGCTGGCGCCGCCATCCGCGCCCACGGCTTGTACGCCAAAGATCAGGTTGTCCTTGGACAGTGGCAATGTCGCTCGCAGCACCGTGCCGACGTCCCGGCGATGCTGCCATGCCGGCGAGCCGGTTTCGCGCCAGACGATGCGGTAGCCAGCCAAACCCGCCTCGGCGACCGGATCCCACCGCAGCGTGGTGTCGTTGCTCAGCTCCAGAACTTCGATGGCGGCATTGCGCGGCGCAGCCGGCGCGAGCGCGAGCGTGGCGAGGCCGGCGAGGTTGATGCGCGTGACGTCGGCGACGTAGGCATAGTCGACGAACTCCGGCAGGTCGCCGTAGCGCATTCCGGCTTCGGTGCGCACGTCCTGATGCTGGTGCGCGAAGTTCTCGAAAGGCTCGGTCATTCGCACCGCCGCAAAACCCCGCGTGAGAAACGGCAAGTGATCGCCGCCTCGAAGGTAGCGGTCCGGCCGCTGGATGAGATTGACGGTAAAGCCGGGCAGGTAGCGCTCGCCTGTTTCCTTCAGATGGCGGCCGAGCTGGTTGGCACCGAAGTCGGCGCCGCCGCCGGCGCGCACCTGTGTCAGCACCTGCGATCGCAGGCTCTCGGCGAAGGAGGTCTCGGCCGCGCTCGCACCTGGAGTCGGCGGGCTCAGCGCGGTTTGCAGCAAGGGCGCGAGAGCATCGGCGAAAAGGCGCACCTGCTGCGCGTCGCGCTGGCCGCGGTCGCCCACCGGGCTGCCGATGATGTCGTTCGTGATCATCGCCTCGACGCGCAGCCCCTTGCGTTGCGCCTGCGCCGCCCATTGTTCGGCGCCGAGCAGCCCCTGCTCCTCGCCTGCGACGGCAATGAAAACCAGTGTGGCGGGATAGCGGTAGCGCGCCATCACGCACGCCATCTCCATCACGGCGGCCACGCCCGAGGCATCGTCATTGGCCCCCGGAGCGTCGGAAGTCGCGTCCATCACATCGCTGGCACGCGAGTCATAGTGCCCGCTGACCACCAACAAGCGTTCCCGCGCCTGCGGGTCAGTGCCGGGCAGCGTGGCAACCACGTTGACCACAGACGTCGGCCGCGGCGCGCGCGTGCCGGCGGGCACCAGGTGCTCGTCGAGCGTGACTTGCAGCCGGCCACCCGTCGCCGTGGAACAGGCCTGCCATTCGCGCGCGATCCAGCGGCGCGCCGCACCGATGCCGCGGGTGTCGGAGTCGGTCTCCGACAAGGTGTGGCGGGTTCCGAAGCCCACCAGCGCCCGGATGCGCGCCTTGACTCGCGGCGTCGAGACGGCCGCCACCGCCGAGGCCACGTCGGCGTTCAGCGCCGTGCCAGGCTCGTCGTGCTGCGTCGCCTGCGTGCCGCACGCGGCCAGCAGCGTCGCCATCGCGCTCGCTGCCACCGCCAGAGTGCTGGACCGTATCGCTGTTTGCATGTGCTCGCTCCGATCTGAGTCATCCTAGTGCTTCTGCAGCTCGACGGGAATTGCAGCCCCCTTGGGCAGGCGCTGGCCTGGCCTAGCCCGGCAGCGGCGTGACGGTGGGTGCGCCGCGCACCGCGACATCGAGCGCGAACACCTTTTGCGCCGTCGTGATGAAGATGCGCCGGCCGCCCTCGCCGCCGAAGCAGAGGTTGCTGGCCACGCATCCCAGGTCCAACTTGCCGAGCAACACACCGTCCGGGGCGAAGCAGTGCACGCCGTCTCCGGCGCTGCTCCAGACGTTGCCGTGCTCGTCGACGGCCATGCCGTCCGGAACACCGCAGTCAACTTCTGCGAGCCGGCCCGCATCCGACAACGCACCGCCGGCGTCGACAGCGAAGCGCCGGATTTCCGCCGGCGTCCCGGGAACGTGCGAGGCGCCGCTTTCAGCCACATAGAGCCAGCATCCGTCCGGCGAGAAGGCCAGGCCATTCGGCTTGACCAGCGTGTCGGCGATGGCGCGCGGCTCCGGCTCGCCCGGCATCAGACGGAACACATGGCACGCGCGCTGCTCGGACGGCGCGCGGTGTCCTTCGTAGTCGCTGAGGATGCCGTAGTCCGGGTCGGTGAACCACAGGCTGCCGTCGCTTGTTGCGACGACGTCGTTGGGCGAGTTCAACCGGCCCCCCGCATGGTGGCTCGCCAGCACGCGCTCCCTGCCGTCGGCTTCGCGCGCGACCAGGCTGCGGCTGCCGTGCTGGCAGGTGACGACGCGGCCGCGCGCATCGAGCGTCCTGCCATTGGCGAAACCGCCGCGGCTGAACACGCGCACCGCACCGTCCCGCGACCAGCACCGCACGCTGTCGTCGGGAATGTCGGAGAACAGCAGTTCGCCGGAGCCGGGCAGCCACAGCGGCCCTTCGAGCCAGCGGCCGCCGTCATGCAGGCACGCGAGAGACGCGCCTGGCACGGTGAGTGACGAAAAGCGCGGGTCGGCGACGTGCAGGCGCAGCGGCACTGGCTCGGGTTCAGTAGGCGAACACGCGGTAGCTCTCGGAGCCGGTGAGCGCCTGGTCGTCCGGCACCACCGGGTTGAAGCGCAGCAGCTTGCGGCCGGTGGGCGAGAGCTTGTCCCAGCTGCCTTGCGGCACGCGAATGTGGACTTCGGGCCGGTGCAGCCAGCGGCGGCTGTAGCCCAGCACCACCATCGGCCGCGGCACGTCGGTCTGGTTCGGCGTGCCACGATGCACGGCGCGTACATCGCGGATCATCACGTCGCCCATGGCCATCGGATAGCGGTGGACCGGGGTCGCGCCCGACTCGATGCCCGCCATCGCGTCGGCCTTGTTCATGCGGTGCGTGCCGTGCGTGGTCTCGAAGGGGCCGTTGTCCTGGCCCACATCGCAGAGAGCGAAGTTCACCGCCAGCTGGAACGAGGGCGTGTCGTTGCTGCCAGTCTCGGGGAAGAGGGCGGGCGTGTCCGCATGCCACTTCTGGTAGTCCGATCCGCGCAGTGGCGTGTCGGTCGCAAGCTGGCAGAGCACCGGGTCGGGCCCGGCAACGCGTTCGACGATCGCAAGCACGTCGGGGTCTTCGTAGATCTGCGGGTCGGCGAACAGGCCCATGAAGGGCAGCGTCACGTAGAAGCGCTGCGGTCCCCGGTTGGGGTCGTCCTTCTCCACCTTCACCTGCGCCTCGAGCAGGGGCTGGAAGGCCTCGCGCCAGCGGACAAGTTTCTCGCGCGGGAAGTGGTTCTTCAGCAGGACCAGGCTGTCGCGGTTGAAATCGCGGGCGAAGGCGTCGTGTTCGGCGGCGGTGTAGCGCATGGCGGCGGAGAAGGTGGTTGGTCCTGGACCGCAGTTTAGGACATCACCGACGAGGTTCACGCCTGCGATGTCGCTGCTGATGGCGCTCGGCGATCGAGTCCGCGGCGCATCGCGCATTCATCACTATCGTTTCCCCTAGGCGATGACCGGGGAGCGGGCAGCAGAATCGTTCGCAGGCCAGCGTCACATTGCAGAACAACGCCGCGGTCCACGAGACAACACTTCCGCCATCCAAAGGAGCTTCCATGCGCCACGCCCGAATTTCCGTCATCGCCCTTGCGGCCGCCATGGCAGCCTGCCTGGCCCAGGCCCAGGTCCCCAAGCTGGCCGCCAAGGACAGCTACAAGGTGGGCTTCGCCCAGACCGAGAACAACAATCCCTGGCGCATCGCCGAAACCAAGTCGCTCCAGGACGCCGCCAAGACCTGCAACTGGAATCTGGTCTATGCCGACGCCGGCGGTTCCGCGGCCAAGCAGGTTGCCGACGTGGAGAACATGATCGCGCAGAAGGTCGACCTGATCGTGCTGGCGCCGCGCGAGGAGAAGCCGCTGATCCCCGCCGTAATGAAGGCCAAGAAGGCCGGCATCCCCGTGATCCTGATCGACCGCAATGTGGACCAGAAGGTGGCCGCGGCCGGCAAGGACTACGTCACCTTCATCGGCTCCGACTTCGTCGACCAGGGCCGCCGCGCGGCCGAATGGCTGGTGAAGGCTACCGGCGGCAAGGGCAAGATCGTGGAGCTCGAAGGCACGACCGGTTCGTCGCCGGCCAACGACCGCAAGAAGGGCTTCGACACCCTGATCGCCAAGAATCCGGGCCTGAAGATCGTTGCTTCGCAAAGCGGCGACTTCGCGCGCGACAAGGGCCGCCAGGTGATGCAGACGCTGCTGCAGGCGCATCCCGACGTGACGGCGGTCTATGCGCACAACGACGAGATGGCGATCGGCGCCATCGCCGCGCTCGAAGCAGCCGGCAAGAAGCCGGGCAAGGACGTGATCATCGTCTCCATCGACGGCACCAAGGATGCGCTGACGGCCATCGTCGACGGCAAGATGGGGGCCACCGTGCAGTCCAGCCCCTTCTTCGGACCGGTGAGCTGCGACACCGCGCGCAAGTACGCCAAGGGCGAGAAGATCCCCGGCTGGGTCAAGGTGGAGGACAAGTTCTACGACAAGTCCAACGCCAAGCAGCTGATGTCCGACGGTTACTGATCGCCCGGGCATGACCGCCACGGGCCCGTCCCTGCCGCTGCTGGACATGCGCGGTATCGACAAGGCCTTCGGCGGCGTGCCGGCCTTGCGCCAGGCGCGGCTCAGCGTCGCCGCCGGCGAGGTCCACGCGCTGATCGGCCAGAACGGCGCGGGCAAGTCGACGCTGATCAAGATCCTCACCGGCGCCTACCGCAAGGATGCCGGCAGCATCCGCTTCAGCGGCAAGGAAGTGGAATTCCGCGCGCCGGCACAGGCCCAGGCCGGCGGCATCAGCACCATCTATCAGGAGCTGAACCTCATCCCGTTCCGCTCGATCGCCGAAAACATCTTCATGGGCCGCCAGCCGAGCCGCTGGGGCCTGATCGACTGGCGCCGCATCGAGCGCGAGAGCACCGACATCCTGGCGCGCTTCGGCATCGCGATCGATGTGCGCCGTCCCCTCAACACCTGCAACACCGCAACCCAGCAGATGACCGCCATCGCCCGAGCGGTGAGCACGCGGGCGCGGCTGGTGATCATGGACGAGCCGACGTCCTCGCTCGACGAAGGCGAGGTCGAGACGCTGTTCGGCGTGATCCGCCAGCTCAGGTCCGAGGGCGTGTCGGTGCTGTTCGTGAGCCACCGGCTGGACGAGCTCTACGCCGTCTGCGACCGCATCACCGTGATGCGCGACGGCCAGACGGTCGCCGAGCGCGAGATGCAGGGCTTCGACAAGCTGCAGCTGGTCACGACCATGCTGGGCCGAGAGTTGGCCGCCTTGCAGGCCGTGCGGCGCGAAAGCCAGGACACGGCGCAGCCCGAGGTGCTGCGGCTGGAGCAGCTGCGCAGCGGCCTGCGGGTGCGCGACGCCAGCATGAGCATCAGGCGCGGCGAGATCCTGGGTCTGGCCGGGCTGCTCGGATCCGGCCGCACCGAGGTCGCGCGCGCCGTGTTCGGGGCCGATGCCATCGATGCGGGCCGGCTGCAGTTCAAGGGCAAGCCGGTGCGCTTCGAGCAGCCGGGGCAGGCGATTGCGAGCGGCGTCGGCTTCCTGCCGGAAGACCGCAAGACCGAGGGCATCATCCCCGACATGCCGATCCGCGAGAACCTGACGCTGATGCTGCTGCCGCGGCTGGCGCGGCTGGGCATCGTCGACCGCGCGAAACAGCTGGAGATCGCGAACAAGTTCATCGAGCGGCTGGGCATCCGCTGCTCGGGCCCGGAGCAGCCGATCCGCGAGCTCTCAGGCGGCAACCAGCAGAAGGTGCTGCTGGCGCGCTCGCTGGCCTCGCACATCGACCTGCTGCTGCTGGACGAGCCCACGCGCGGCATCGACGTCGGCGCCAAGGCGGAGATCCTCACGCTGATCCGCGAGCTGACCGAGCAGGGCGGCCTCTCGGTGTTGCTGATTGCCAGCGAACTGGAGGAACTGGTCAACGCCAGCGACCGCATCGTGGTGCTGCGCGACGGCCGCACCGTGGCGCAGCTGGATGGCGCCGACATCTCGGAAGACAAGGTGATGGCGGCGATGGCGGAGGGAGCGCAGCTTGGCCGGAACTGAATTTGCACTTGCGGTTCCGCCGCCGGCACAACGCTTGCGCGGTGCAATCGGTCGCAGCGGCGCCGCCATCGCCCTGGTCCTTCTGCTGCTGTTCAACGCCGTGTTCACGCGCGACTTCCTCACGCTCCAGACCTTCAACGTGAACCTGTCGCAGGTGGCGCAGATCGGGATCGTCGCAATGGGCATGGCGCTGGTGATCGCCACCGCCGGCATCGACCTGTCGGTGGGCGCGACGGCCGCGTTCGCCGGGACGATGGCAGCGGTGCTGCTCACGCAGACGAGCGGCCCGCTGGCCAACCCAGCGCTCGCGCACGTGGCAGCCGTCACCGTACCGCTGCTGGCTGCGGCCGTCTTCGGTGCCGTCAACGGCACGCTCGTCACGCGCTACCGTATCCAGCCCATCGTCGCCACGCTGGTGCTCTTCATCGCCGGCCGCGGCTTTGCCGAACTGCTCACCGAAAGCAACCTGCGCACCTTCTCCGGCGGCGGCCTGGACTGGCTGCGCGCCAACGTGCTCGGCGTGCCGATCCAGGGCTTGCTGATGCTCGCCGTCGTCGCTGTCACCGCGTGGGTGATGCGGCACACTCTCTTCAGCCGCTGGCTGCTGGCCACGGGCGGCAACGAGCGCGCCGCGCGGCTCGCCGGCATCCCCGTCGGGCGCGTGAAGATGTCGGTCTACGTGATCTGCGCGGTGCTCGCGGGTGTCGCCGGCATCATGAACGTGGCCATCATCTCCGCCGCCGACCCGGCCAGGATCGGCCAGAACATCGAGCTCGACGCGATTGCAGCGGTGGCCGTCGGCGGCACGCCGCTCGCGGGCGGGCGCGCCAACATCCTCGGCACGCTGCTGGGCGCCGTGCTGATCCAGCTCCTGGAGTACACGCTGCTCGCGCACGGGGTCGCCGACGAATACGCGCTGCTGGTCAAGGCTGGCATCATCCTGCTCGCGGTCTATCTACAGCGGCGGGGCTGAGCGATGGCCGCCTTCCTTCGGTCCCAGGGCGCCTTGCTGGCGCTGGCACTGATGCTGCTGCTGGGCGGGCTGCGCTACGACGAATTCCTGGGCACGCAGAACATCGGTTTCCTGCTTGCCGGCACGGCCAAATTCGGCCTGCTCGCGATCGGCATGGCCTTCGTCATCATGACCGGCGGCATCGACCTGTCCGTCGGAACGGTGGCGGTACTGGCCAGCGTCGTCGCGGCGCGCCTGTCCAACGACGGCATTGCCGCTGCCGCGGCCGGCGGCATCGCCGTGGGGCTGGCGATGGGCCTGTTCAACGGCGTCGTGATCGCCAAGCTGCGTCTCATGCCGTTCATCGTCACGCTGTGCACCTTCATCGCGGCACGCGGCCTGGCGCTGGTGATCTCCGGGCGCGAGACGGTGTCGATCAGTTACGAGATGGGCTTCGACCAGGTTTCCGAAGGCACGCTGTTCGGCGTGCCTTATCCGGTGCTGATCGCCGCCGTCGCCTTCCTCGCGGGCGGGCTGGTGCTGCGCTCCACGCGCTTCGGGCGCTACGTGCTCGCGGTCGGTGGCAACGAGGAGACGGCGCGCCTGATGGGCCTGCCGGTGGACCGCGTGAAGATCAGCGTGTATGCGCTGTCCGGCGCATTGGCCGGGCTCGCTGGCGTGATAATCGCTTCTCAGACCTCCGGCTCGCCGACTGAAGGCGTGGGCTGGGAGCTGATCGCCATCGCAGCGGTCGTCGTCGGCGGCACGCTGCTGAGCGGCGGCCAGGGGTCGATCCTGAACACGCTCACCGGCGTGCTGTTGCTCGCCGTGATCCTGAACATGATCAACTTCGAGAACGGCTACACCAACGGTCCGCACCTGGCGCTGGGCTCGTACTGGCAGACCATCGTGCGCGGTGTCTTCCTGCTGGTCGTGGTCGTGCTGCAGTCGCGGCTCGCGAACCGCACGCCGGGCCACTGAGGTCACAGGGAGGCGCCATGCCGCCAGCTCCAGCAAGCGCGCGCTATCCCTCGCTGCAGGGCCGCGTCGTCTTCATCTCCGGCGGCGCCACCGGCATCGGCGAAGCCTTCGTCATCGCGTTCGCACGGCAGGGGGCTAAGGTGAGCTTCGTCGACCTGAACGAAGCGGCCGGCGACCGGCTGGCCGCCACATTGCGCGCGGAGGGCGTGCCGCATGCGCCGCTGTTCCAGCGCTGCGACGTCACCGACACGGCGGCGTTGCAACAGGCGATCGCGCAAACCCGCGATCGCCTGGGGCCGGTCGGCGTGCTGGTGAACAACGCGGCCAACGACCAGCGCCATCCGGTCGCGCAGGTCGATGCGGCCTTCTTCGACGCATCGGTCGCCGTCAACCTGCGGCACCAGTTCTTCGCCGTGCAGGCAGTGGCGCCGGACATGGCGTCGCTGGGCGGCGGCAGCATCATCAACCTGGGCTCGATCAGCTGGATGATCAAGGACAGGGGCTACCCGGTGTACCTCACCTGCAAGGCCGCTATCCAGGGCCTGACGCGCTCGCTGGCGCGTGACCTGGGCAAGCAGAACATCCGCGTCAACACACTGGTGCCCGGATGGGTGATGACGCAGAAGCAGGTCCGGCTCTGGCTCATGCCTGAGAGCGAAGCGCAGATCGACGAGGCCCAGTGCCTGCCCGGCCGCCTGCAACCGGAGCACGTCGCCGCCATGGCGCTGTTCCTGGCCGCGGACGATTCGTCCATGTGTACCGGGCAGGACTTCGTGGTGGATGCGGGATGGGCCTGAGCGGCCCCAGTCTTATGGCGCGTCAGTGCGCCATGCCGCATTCGTCCCGCCTAAACGTCGAACGTAACCAGGAACGGTTATGCCACGTGCTCATTGATAAGGCTCATTTGCAATGCCTCGTAGTACACACCATCGAAGCGCATCGCATTTCGCATTCTGGCCTCGACCGCGAATCCGGCCTTCTCGTAGAGGTTGATTGCGTTGGAATTATCCGCTCGTACTTCCAGCACGACACGACTGACGCCGTTTGCTGAAGCCTTGGCGAGACATGCAGCGAGCAGGGCCATTCCAATGCCCCGGCCCCGGTACTCGGCCAGCACGCCCATGCCGAGTGTTCCGCAATTAGCTACTGCATCAGCCCTGCTCGGAAATACGTCCGCCCATCCCACAACGATGCTGCCGTTCACCGCAACAAATTGCGCCGCTCCCTGGTCCACGCTCTCGCGCACGAACATCTCAATCCGCTCTAAAGGAGGCGCCTCCGTTTGAGCCAAGTACCGCCGTTCACGTGCCACCGAGTCCAGGCAGGCGTGAAAACTCGCCGCATCGGAAATGGCGATCGGACGAACGATTACGTCGAGCGGCATAACGTCAGAGTGACCTGCCCCCCATCAGCCGTACCGGCGTAAATTCCAGGAGGTCCGTCAACCAGGAGAATGACGGACATGAAGAAGAGCAGATTCACCGAAGAAC
>JAYUHN010000341.1:0-4056 GCA_043766965.1 Ramlibacter sp.
TTCGGGCGCGTTCAGCAGCGCTCGGCCAAGCGACGTTCTCAAGAGCCGTCGCAGGGGTCTGCGCGGCGGTGGGTGCGGGGGCAGGATCCACTAGCCCCCGTGCATCGAAGCGCAGCATGCTGTAGGTCTCGTTGACCACAGTGTGTGGCGCTCCATCCTTCAGGCGCACATACCAGTCGGCCAGACGCAAGGTCTGCCCCGCCATGGCCTCAAGCGTGGCCTCGCCGCGCGCCAGCGCAACATACAAGGCGTGGGGGACCGGGTGCACACCATTGCCTTCGTCGAGCAGGAAAACAAATGAGGCGTGCGCAGCGTCTTTGCTGTCGCTGCAGGTGTCGCCGGCGCAGGCATCGAGGCCGCGGCCCACAACGTCGGGCGCGCTGTACACGGGCGCAAAGCCACCACCCGGCGTGCGGAAGTTGGTGGTCTGCCCCTGGTACAGCCGGGCAGCCACCCACTGCACTGCACCGTCGTAGGTGTAGGCGCGAAGGTCGAACTTCATGGCCTTGGTGGCGCTCTCTGAAGTCATCGCGTCCGAGTCATCGATCACCCGCTCCCCAGGTGCCACGATCGCCTGGGCAACGTAGTCGCCGGCCAGGATGTCCTGCCAGACCCGCTTCGTCAGCTTGTCTCCGCGGTAGGCCGCGCGGCTGCCGAAGCCCGCGACCGGCTTGAAGAACAAGCCGCGGCGTGCGTCCCACAAGCGCTGTGCATCGGCTGCGACCACCTCGGTGCGAGGCACATGTTCGAGCAGGACGTTCTGCACGGCTTGCGGCACATTCAACGCTTGCAACCGCGCGGCATCGCTGAACAGCGCCAGGTGCCGCTTGTTGGCGTACAGCGCGTGGGCCTGAGGATGCGGTGTCAGCACGACAGCCTGGTGCAGGTAGGCCTCGCGCAGCGCGGCGCTGCCTGGCTGCTCCAGGTAGAAGTCGGTCAGCCGGTTGTAGACCAGATCGATGGCCAGATCGCCATGCCACAGCACGCCGTCGCGCCAATCGAGTGCAGCCGGATCGGCAATGACGGCACGCAGGCCATGCCGCTCAAACAACTGCTGGAACAGCAGGAACTCGGGGTAAAGGTATTGCCCCTCCGGGTCCTCATCGACGATGGCGATGCTGGCGAGCGGGCGACCCCGGCCGGCTAGCCACCATTCGTTGCGAAACATGGCGACGATGCTTTCCTCGAACGCAGCCACGCTCTCAAGCGTGGGGACCATGCCAGCCACGGCCGTGCAGCAGGCCCGCTGTGCGCGCGCTAGCACCGCGTTGAGCATCGCTCCACCCGCGTTGGTGTTGATCTCGATCAGGCCCAGGCGACCTTGACTCGGGTGAAAGTCGTAACCGAAGAACGCGCCGAGCGGCCCGCTTGTTCCGGCGCGGGCAATCGCAGGCGCCACAGCCAGCGCCTGCTCGCGATAGGCCGGCAAGGCCACGACCGATTCGACGGCAAGCATCACCTGTTTCATGCGCTGCAGCTGCGGCACGGCCACAAAAACGGGAAGCGCCGCAAAAAGGAAAGGGCAGAGCTGCCGAACCATCGCTGAAAGGCCGGGCTGGCCTAGTTCTGAATCGAGCGCTCGTGCCAGAGCTTCCTGGTCAAGACTGATGCAAAAACACGCTCGGTTGAACGCGTCGAGCGCCCCGGAGGGCGTCGCAACGTGCGGCGATGGCGGGATGTCGTTCATGGTGCGCGGCGGTGCAGTGCGGTTCGGCATCGATCCGCGCAGGGCGCGGTATCAAGCGCCCGAACTCGCGTTGCGCTTCACTGACACCGACTACAGCTTGAGCGGAGATTCCATCGTTGTCTGTGCGGTAGCCGACACACAAAGTCATATCCCGGGCTGCTGTGTCGATTCTCACAGCGTGCGCCAACGCACAGACGCAGGGGCTGCGTTGCGCGCAACCTTCAACTGTGAACACCGAATGACCATTGCTGCTTGCCGAGCAGCGGAATGCAGGCGCGGATCAGCCCGCCTTCATGTTCCCCAGCGCTTGTTTGACGGATGTCAAGGGTTCGCACGCGTGCATGTAGGTAGGATAAATCGGCCGCGACTCCCAACGAATATGAATCCCTTCTCGCATCAGCGCACCAAACACAACACCACTTTAGTGGCGTTGCTGGTGTGGCTGTTCGCGTTGGCTTCGGGGATGGCGAACGCGTGCCTGCTCGAAGCACCAGGAAAACACCCGCACGTCGCAGCGGCCCATTCCGCAGAACCTCCCCACACACACGTCACTACGGGCCATGGAGCCGCTGTTGACGACGATGTCGATGATCAGGACAGCTCCAAAGAGTCGTGCCTGAAGGCCTGTGACGATGGCGCAAACGCGCAAGTGAAGTTCCAGGCGGGCGTCGACTTGACCGATCCCGGTCTGGCACCGTTTGTCGTGATCGCGTGGAACGCAGCGACAGCCGTCGCTTCGGTGTCCGCCCGGTGCGAAATTCTGCAGGTCCCGATCGTGGGACCGCCATTCAGAACGCTCTACTCGCGATTGACGCTCTAGCCGTCTGACGACGCCTGACCCGGAGCTTGACGCTCTGCGGTCCGCGTCTATGCCTATGTCCGTTTTGGCCCGGTGCGCAGGCACGGTGACCGATCCCGACGCCAGGCTTTCCACCAATGCTCGGCGGCAAACACCCGGCGTTTCAACTCGACCATCCGCACCTGGAGTTCTCAATGAAGCCCGCTCATTCGCTTTCGCTCGCCCTTGCCATTTCTGCCGTTGGCGCGCCCGGTTGGGCCGCCGATGCGGACGACCATCAGGCCCATCACCCGGCCGGGGCCGCTTCGGCGCCAGCCACCAAGGCAATGCCCGGCAAGGCGCGGCCTGACGTGGCACGGATGGACACCCAGATGAAGGCCATGCACGAGATGCACGACAAGACGGTGGCCGCGAAGACCCCCGCAGAGCGGGATGCCCTGACGGCAGAGCACATGAAGATCATGCAGGACAGCATGACCATGCTGAACGGCATGTCTCCCGGCGGCATGAGCGGCATGAAGGGCGACATGGCAGCGCGCCATCAAACGATGGAGGCGCGCATGGAAATAATGCAAGCCACGATACAGATGATGATGGATCGTCTGCCCGCTGCGTCGGCGAAGTGACCGGGGACACCGACATGACACCTCTCGCTCGCCAATTGGGCGCCAGCATCGCCCGCGCTATCACCGGCTCGGCGTATTGCGCCTCGTTCGCGCTGATCTGGGTGCCGACGCCTGGACCGTCCGGGAGGACCCAATGAACCCTGACCTTTCCCACAACGACACCGAGCCGACACCGTTCTGGCGCTCGCGCTATGCAGTCGGCCTGCTCGTCATCGGCGCCATCGCCGCGTACTTCCTTCTGAGCGAACACCGTGCCCACTTTCTCGGCGCCCTGCCGCTCTTGCTGCTGCTGTCGTGCCCGCTGATGCATGTCTTCATGCACCACGGCCACGGCGGCCACGCGCACCACCACGGGGGAGAGCCCAGCTCGACCCCGTCGTCAACTGCGCCGACGCCACCCTCGGGAGACCGGCCATGAACCACGATGCACCCGCCTACGGACTGTGGACGCTGGTCGTTCTGAACTCGGCCATCTTCGTGATGTTCGCCTTCAGTTTCTTCAAGCCACAGACAGCGCGCGACTGGCGGACCTTTGGGGCCTTCGCCGCTTTCATCATCGCGCTCTTCGTCGAGATGTATGGCTTCCCGCTGAGCATTTACCTGATGTCCGGCTGGCTTCAAACGAAGTACCCGAATCTCGACCTGATGTCGCACAACAGCGGCCACTTGTGGTCGACGCTGCTGGGCGAAAAAGGCGACCCGCACTTCGGTGCACTGCACATCGCGAGCTACGTGTTTCTGGGCTTCGGTTTCTACCTGTTGTCCAGCGCCTGGAATGTCCTCTATCACGCACAGCGTCGCAATGCCCTGGCCACCGCCGGCCCCTATGCGCGAATCCGCCACCCACAGTACGTGGCCTTCGTCCTCATCCTGCTGGGCTTCCTGCTGCAGTGGCCGACGCTGCTCACGCTGCTGATGTTCCCGATCCTGCTCGTCATGTACGG
>JAYUHN010000342.1:0-4041 GCA_043766965.1 Ramlibacter sp.
GACTGCAGCATCGCGAACTGCTCGTTCGAATCGAGCCGGATCGCCTGGGTCGCTTCGCTCACCAGGTCGCGCAGCACGCGCTGCAGCAGGTTCAGGTCCTGGTGCAGCAGCGAGGTGGCGGGAAGGCGCTTCGCCGCGTCGCTGATCCGCGTCCAGGTCTTTCGCAGGTACGCGATGTCTTCGGCCAGTTCGGCGTCGCTGGCGTCCTCGCCATTGGTGCGCAGGATGAAGCCGCCGCCACCTCCCTGCGATGCATGTCCGACCAGCGCCTGCAGGCGGGATCGCAACGCGTCGCGCTGGTCCGGCGGAATCTTCTGCGAAACGCCGACGTGGTCGTCCTGCGGCAGAAACACGAGCAGGCGACCGGCGATGCTGATCTGGGTCGACAGCCGCGCGCCCTTGGTCCCGATCGGGTCCTTGATCACCTGGACCATCAGCGACTGGCCTTCGAACACCTGCTTTTCGATCGGCACCTGCGGCTGGCTGTTGCGCACGAAGCTGGGGGGCTCGCCCTCGGGCTGGCGGTGCCATACGTCGGCCACGTGCAGGAAGGCGGCACGCTCCAGGCCGATGTCGATGAAAGCCGACTGCATCCCGGGCAGCACCCGTGCCAGCTTGCCGAGATACACGTTGCCGACCAGACCGCGTTCGAGCGTGCGCTCGACGTGCAGCTCCTGCACCGCGCCGTTCTCGACCACCGCCACCCGTGTTTCCTGCGGCGACCAGTTGATCAGGATGTCCTGCTGGATGTTCATTGGCTAGATCCTGAAACCGCAAGCGCGCAGCAGCTGCGCCGTTTCGTGCATGGGCAGTCCCATGATGCCAGAGTAGGAACCGCTGATATGGCTGATGAAGGCGGCGGCGCGCCCTTGCACCGCATAGGCGCCGGCCTTGCCCAGGGGCTCGTCGGTTTGGACGTAGGCGGCGATCTGCGCCGGCGTCATGGCGGCGAAGGTGACGCGCGAGTCGCTGAGCGCCTCCCATCGCTTGCGACCATGGGCGATCGCGACCGCGGTGAGCACGCGGTGGGTGTGTCCCGCCAGTTCGCGCAGCATGCGGCGCGCATTGGCGGCGCCGTCGGGCTTGCCGTAGATGGCGCGTCCCAGTGCCACTGTGGTGTCGGAGCACAGGACCGGGGCCGGTGCAAGTCCGCGGCGCTTCAGGCGCCCGAGTGCGGCATCCAGTTTCAGGCCGGTGACGCGGCGGACGTAGCGCGCGGGTGCTTCGCCGGGGAGCACCGCTTCAAGCGATTCAGTGTCTTCGCCAGGGTCGGGCAGCAGCAAGTCGTACGTCACTCCAAGTTGCTCGAGGAGTTGCCGCCGGCGCGGGCTCTGCGAAGCGAGGTAGATGAAAGGGGTCGTCATTGGGTGCAAGGCATGGATCCAGGGTCAAGCCCGGGATGACAACCCCGGCGCCCGGGATCCATGCGGCGCACGTCACTCACGGTGGTACGGATGGTTGGCGTTGATCGACCAGGCGCGGTACAGCTGCTCGACCAGCAACACCCGGACCATTCCATGGGGCAACGTCAGGTCGGACAGCCGGATGCGATCGTGCGCCGATTGCCGGAACGCGGGATCGAGCCCGTCCGGCCCGCCGATCACCAGCGCCACGTCATCACTGGCAAGTTGCCACTCCGTCAGCTTGCTCGCGAGGGCGGTGCTGCTGACCGAAGTACCGCGCTCGTCGAGCGCCACGATCCGCGCACCCTTGGGGATCGCCGCTTCGATGCGCTCGCGTTCCGCGGCGAAGATGGTTTCCAGCGTCTTCGAGCCGCGAGGCTCGGTCTTGACCGTCTTCAGTTCGACTTTCAGCTCCGGCGGAAACCGCTTCGCGTAATCGTCCCATGCGGTCTGGGCCCAGTCGGGCACCCGCTGGCCGACCGCGACCACGAACAACCTCATTTGCGGCGGCTGGGCGCCTTGCTCGCGGTCTTCTTCGCTGGCGCCTTCTTCGCGGCAGGCTTGCCTACCACCCTCAAGGCCGGCTTGCTGCCGGTCTTCGAGGCGGGCCGGGCTGCAGTCTTGCCGGCGGGCCTGGCGCGGGTGCGGCCGACCGTGGTGCGGCTGCCGGCCTTCTTCGCCGGCGCCTTGGCGGCCTTGGCCTCGCGCTCGGCCTGCTTCACGGCGGTCTTGGCGGCGCTGCTGCGGCGCAAAGAAGTCATTTCGCCGGCGCCGACTTTCTTGCCCGCATTCCTGGCTGGCGGTCTCGGCTCCGGCACTGCTTCCGCCGGCTTGGGCGCGCCGAACTTCAGTCGCACCGGCTTGTCGCCCCACAGTTCTTCCAGGTGGTAGTACTGGCGGATCGCCGGCTGCATGATGTGCGCGACCGCCGCGCCGCAGTCCACGATGATCCATTCGCCGTTCTCTTCGCCCTCGATCCGGGGCTTGGGGAAGCCGGCCTCGCGCACCGCGTCGCGGACACTGGACGCCAGCGCCTTGGTCTGCCGGTTGGAGGTGCCCGATGCCACGATGACGCGCTCGAACAGCGGCGACAGATGCTCGGTGTTGAAAACCTGAATGTTTTGCGCCTTGACGTCTTCCAGGCCGTCGACGATGGCCCGCTGTAGTCTCTGGGTGTCTTTTCTTGCAGTGGCGGCGTCTTGGGTCATCAGTGGGCTGAATAAAGGTGGTGTCGGTCAATATAGCTTGCAACCGGCGCTGGAACCAGATTCGAAATCCCCTCCCCGGCCGCCACACGGCGGCGGATTTCAGTCGAACTGACCGGGATGGAGGGGAGCTCCACCGGCTCGCGCCGTCCGGGCGGCAGGTTCGATGGATCGAACTGCAGGGCGGCGTCGACTGGCCGGGCCCGTGCAGCTATGGATATTGTAGCAAGGCGGGCGATCTCGGGCCCCTCTCGCCAGCTGTGTAACGCCTCGGCCTGGTCGGCGCCGATCACCAGCAGCAGCACGGCCTGCGGAAATTCGCGCTGGAGTTCGCGCAAAGTGTCCACCGTGTAGGTCGGGCCGGACCGGCGCAGCTCCCGCTCATCCACGAATGCGCGCGGCACATCGGCGAAGGCCAGCCGTGCCATCGCCAGCCGGTCGCCCGCCGGGGACAGTTCGCGCGCCTTGTGCCACGCCTGCCCGGTCGGGAAGACGCGCAACTGGTCCAGCCCGAGTTGCTCCACCGCCGCCCGGGCGAGTGCGACATGGCCCACATGCGGCGGATCGAACGCGCCGCCGAACATGCCGATGCGCGCGGCTGTCAAATCCATTCCCGCCGCACGATGAACTTGCGGTACAGGTCGTCTTCCGGCGATCCTGGCGCCGGCGTCTGCTGGTAGGCCCAGCTCGCCAGCGGCGGCATCGACAGCAGGATCGACTCGGTGCGCCCGCCCGACTGCAACCCGAAGTGGGTGCCGCGATCCCACACCAGGTTGAACTCGACATAGCGTCCGCGCCGGTACAGCTGGAAGCTGCGCTCGCGCTCGCCGTACGGCGCGTCCTTGCGCCGTGCCAGGATCGGCAGGTAGGCAACGCTGAAGGCGTTGCCTACCGCCTGCATCATCGCGAAGCCGGCGTCGAAGCCGCCTTCGGAGAAATCGTCGAAGAAGATGCCGCCGATGCCGCGCTGCTCGCCGCGGTGCTTGAGGCTGAAGTAATCGTCGCACCAGGCCTTGAAGCGCGGATATTTGTCGGGGCCGAACGGCGCCAGCGCATCGCTGCACACCCCGTGGAAATGCCGCGCATCCTCCTCGAAGCCGTAGTACGGGGTCAGGTCCATGCCGCCGCCGAACCAGGACACCGGCGCGCTCGAACCCGAGGTTCGCTCATTGGCTTCGGGAGTGGCCGACAACATGCGAACATTCATATGCACCGTCGGCGCATAGGGGTTGCGTGGGTGGAACACCAGCGACAGGCCCAGCGCCTCGAACGGGGCGCCGGCCAGCCCGGGCCGGTGCTGTGTGGCGGAGCCGGGCAGCCTCGGCCCGGTGACATGCGAGAAGCCGCAGCCGGCCCGCTCGAACACCGCCGCGTCCTCCAGGATCATCGTGACGCCACTGCCCTGCAAGGTTTCGCCGGGGTCCTTGCGCCAG
>JAYUHN010000343.1:0-4040 GCA_043766965.1 Ramlibacter sp.
CTGCCAGTTGGAGATCGAGCGGACGCGCAGCACCGCCGTGCCCGAATGCGATGCGGCAGCGCAGGTGCACGCCTACGAGGAGGCGAAGTCGCGGGTTCCTGTCTCCGCAATGCCTGTTCTGCGCGGACTCGATACCGACATCGAGTTCGCCCGGGCGGAGGTTGTCGCCGACCTGATCCGGTTGGTCGTCCCAGCGGCGAAAAGCGCTGACCCGACTGCTGCGTCCGGGGCGACCGCGCGCTACCCACTCGCCGAGCGTCCACAGTGGCGCGCGCACTAAACGCCTTCAAAGCAGATTGACTGCCCGCGACCGCAGCGCGGCAGGAGCTGCCGCCTCCGACGCTTTACCCTGGCGCCGGAGGAATCGCACGTATAGTCGAGCTGGCAACCGAGGTGCTGATGCTCCCTCTCCGGATCCCGGCGGCTTACTTCGTCGCTTTTTTCCTGCTTGGTTTCGCCAACTGGCTGGGCGCCAGCTTCGGCAGTCCGACCATTGACCAGCTCCTGTACCACTGGCATTACAGCACCGGGATCGGCATCACGATCGGCCGGATCTTCGCCTTCACGTTTGTCGCCGAATGCATCGCCTTTCCTCTTCTGCTGGCGGTCGGCGCGACGTTCCTGCAGACCCTGCTGCAGCGAATGCTGACGCGGCGAGACCCCGTGGTGGGACAGCGGGCGCTGGACGCAGTGCCTTCCGGAATCGCCATCTGCTGCGGCATCACAGTGGTGGTGCTCAAGCTGTCGGTGGTGACATGGCTGGGCTACAAGCTGGGACCGGACCATTTCGCCGAGGAATACAGGAATCCCTCCAAGGTGGCGCTGCGGCCCAAAGCCGCCCTCAAGAACCTGGTGCTGGTGTACGTGGAAAGCCTGGAAGAGGGCTACGGCGACGCGACCGTGTGGGGCCGCGACCTGCTGGCGCCGCTGCAAAAGATCCCCGGCGCCAGCTTCGCTGACTACTTCACCACGCGCGGGTCGTCGTGGACCATCGCCGCCATGGTGGCGACCCAGTGCGGCGTGCCACTGCGGTTCGTCCAGACCGACATGAAAGAGGAACTGCCGTCTCTGCGCGTGTTCCTGCCCAACGCCATCTGCCTCAGCGACATCCTGCATCGTTACGGCTACCGCAACGTCTTCCTGGGCGGCGCGCCGCTGTCGTTCGCGGGCAAGGGCAGGTTCCTGCAGGACCACCATTTCGACGCGTCCTATGGACGCGAAGAGTGGATCAAGGCGGGGATCCCCGCGACGTCCTTCAACGAGTGGGGCCTGTACGACGACGGCCTGCTAAAGCAGGCGCGCGAGCAACTGGTGGCGCTGCATGACTCCGGGCAGCCTTTCAACCTCACGCTACTGACGCTGGACACCCACAATCCCTTCGGCTACCGCTCGCCCACCTGCCGCAACCAGGGGGTGAAAACCTTCGAGGACATCGTGGAATGCACCAGCCGGCAGGTGGCCGAATTCGTCAATTTCGCCGAAGTCCGCGGCTACCTGAAAGATACCCAGATCGTCGTCATCGGCGACCACCTGGCCAAATCGAACCCGGTCTACGAAACGCTGAGCCAGATGCCGCAACGCCGCATCTACAACCGCTTCTTCTCGCAGGATATGCCGGAAAAAAACACCGACCACATCATGCCGTTCGACCTGTTTCCCTCAATCGTCCAACTGCTCGGGATCGAGGTTCCAGGGGACCGCCTCGGCCTGGGCTACACCGCCTTCGGCGCGCAGGCCATTCCCCGCCCGGCATCTCGCAAAGCCGGTCTTGGGTTCCCATCGCTCAGCGGGTCAAAGCAGTACAACCGCTTGTGGGACCAACCTTGACTGCTGCACGGTAGCAGCGGCGGCCGTTGGTGATAACCCCCGGGACCGGGCCGGGGCAAATCCCCTATTCTCGAGTCCGCGTTCTTCACCAGGAGTCAGACTCGATGCTTCGCCGACCGTTATTTGCCGCTACCGCCGTTGCCGCCGTGGTTGCCCTCGCATGGCCCGCCGCGTCTTTCGCGCAATCCGAGCCGCTGCGCGTCGGCTTCCTCACGGTCCGCTCCGGACCGCTGGCAGCCGGTGGCCGCCAGATGGAAGAAGGCATCCAGCTGTTCCTGAAAGAACGCAACAACACGCTGGCCGGCCGCAAGGTCGAACTGGTCATCGCCGACACCGGCGGCAATCCGCAGGGCGCCAAGACCAAGGCGCAGGAACTGGTCGAGCGCAACAACGTGGCCGTCATCATCGGGCCGCTGGCAACCTTCGAGGCGCTCGCGATCGACGATTACATGCTGCAGGCCAAGGTGCCTTTGATCACGCCCACTTCCGCGGCGCAGAACGACCTGGCGCAGCAGAAGAAGAACGACTACGTGATCCACGCCGCCGGCACCGCCGCCCAACCGACGCACGTGCTGGGGCAGTACGCGGCCAAGAAGCTCGGGATGAAGCGCGTCGCGATGATCGCGGACGACTTCGCCTACGGCCATGAAGGCGCGGCGGGCTTCCTCAAGGTGTTCGAGGACAACGGTGGCCACGTCGTGCAGCGGCTCTGGTCGCCGCTCACGGTGGCGGACTACGGCAGCTTCGTCGCGCAGATCAAGCCCAACGTCGATGGTGTGTACGCCGGCTTCGCGGGCACCAACGGCGTCAAGTTCCTGAAGCAATACAAGGAATACCAGCTCAAGCCGATGGTGCTGGGCAATCCGACCAGTGTCGATGAAGGGGTGCTGCGCAGCATGGGCGACGAGGCGCTGGGCGTCTACTCCGCCAGCTGGTATTCGGCCGGCATCGACAGCCCCGACAACCAGCGCTTCGTGAAGGCCATCCAGGCCGAATACAAGGTCACGCCCGGCTTCTACACCGCCGGCACCTACACCGCCGGCCTGTTCCTCGAAGAAGCGATGAAGACCGTGAAGGGACGGTTCGAGGACAAGCCCGCCTTCCTGCGCGCATTGCGCACGGCGCAGCTGACCAGCGGCCCCATGGGCCCGATCAAACTCGACGACTACGGCAAGCCGGTCATGACGATGTATATCCGCAAGGTCGAGCGCAAGGATGGACAGCTGGTCAACACGATCGTCGAGACGATCCCGAATGTCACCCAGTTCTGGAGCTACGACGCCAAGGCTTTCCTGGCGATGCCGGCGTACTCGCGCGACATGCCGGCGCGCCACCTGGAATGAGCCAGGGCGGCACCGGTTTGTCGGCGCGCGACCGGGTTCCCTACGACCCGATCGTCGGCGCCCGTTCCTTCCGGCTTCCGGGCCAGGCGCGGGTCGCGGTGTGGACGATCGTCAACGTCGAAAACTGGCTGCCCGAAAGCCCGATGCCGCGCACCGTGCTGTCGCCGCCCATGGGTCAGCCGATGCTGCCCGACTTCGCCAACTGGTGCTGGCATGAGTACGGCATGCGGGTCGGCTTCTGGCGCTTCCTCGAGGTGCTCCAGAGCCGCAAGCTGAAGGCGACTTTCGCAATCAACGGAACCGCCTGCACCGAATATCCGCAAGCCTGCCAGGCGGCGCACGACGCGGGCTGGGAATTCATGGGGCACGGACTGGTGCAAAAACCAATGCCGAAGGTCGAGGACCAGGCGGGCGATATCCGCAAGACGATCGACGCGATCCGACAGGTCACCGGCAAGCCGCCGCGCGGCTGGGAGTGCCCGGGCCTGGCCCAGACCGACGACACGGTCGACCTGCTGGCCGAAGCCGGCATCGAGTACGTCGCCGACTGGGTGCTGGACGACCAGCCCGTGGCGATCCGCACCCGCACCGGCAGCATGGTGTCGGTACCGTACTCGGTCGAAGTGAACGACGTCGTGATTTCGGCGGTGCAGCAGCATGCGTCGGACGAGTTGTTCCGCCGCGGGCGCGACCAGTTCGACCAGCTGTACAAGGAAGGCGCGACCATCCCGCGCGTGATGGCGATTTCCATCCATCCGTATCTGACGGGCGTGCCGCACCGCATCCGCTACCTTGAGGCGCTTTACGACCACATCCTGTCGCACGAGGATGTCATCATGTGCACCGGCGGCGATATCCTGGACTTCTACC
>JAYUHN010000344.1:0-4040 GCA_043766965.1 Ramlibacter sp.
ACCACGTCCGGGCCTTGGCCGGCGGTCATGGTCTTGAGTGTTTCGCGCAGGTTCTGGGTGCTGTAGTTGATGCTGTCGTCGGCTCCCAGGTTCTTGCACAACGCACACTTGTCATCGGTCGACGCGGCAGCGATGACGCGCGCTCCCACCGCCTTTGCGATCTGGATCGCTGCGGTTCCAACGCCACCAGCCGCGCCCAGCACCAGCACGGTTTCTCCGGCTCGGAGTTGTGCCCGGTCGACCAGCGCGTGGTGCGAGGTTGCGTAGGTCATGATGAATGCCGCAGCATCCACCAGCGCGAACGTGTCGGGTAGCGGCACGCAGATCTTGGCTGCCACCACCGTGTGGGTGCCGAAGCCGCCAGTACCGGACAGGCAGGCAACGCGCTGACCGACCTGCAGGTGCCGAACGCCCTCGCCAACTGCCTGCACCACCCCTGAGAACTCCGAGCCGGGAACGAATGGCAGCGCCGGCTTCATCTGGTATTTGTTTTGCACGATCAGCAGGTCGGGAAAGTTCAGGCTCGCGGCCTTGATCTCGACCAGCACTTCTCCAGCGCCAGGCGCAGGGGTTGGAATTTCTTTCCATGTCAGCGCGTCCACGCCAATCGGGTTTTCACATAGCCATGCATGCATCGGGAGTCTCCTGGGTTGACAGGGCGATGATACGTGCCGTGGGGGGGCAGTATTTGTCCCGGCAGCGACGACGCGCAGGATGCCCCACCTACAATCGTCCATCACTGTGGTGCCAAAATGAAGATTCTCATTTCGAACGACGACGGATACCAGGCGCCAGGAATCGTGGCGCTGTATGACGCACTGAAGGATGTGGCGGACGTGGAAGTCGTCGCGCCGGAGCTCAACAACAGCGCCAAGTCCAACGCCCTGACCCTGCATTCGCCGTTGTATGTGCACCAGGGCAGCAATGGCTTCCGCTACGTCAACGGCACGCCGGCCGATTGCGTACACGTCGCGCTCACCGGCCTGCTCGATTACCGGCCCGACCTGATCGTGAGCGGCATCAACAACGGCGCCAACATGGGTGACGACACGATCTATTCCGGCACCGTCGGCGCTGCGATGGAGGGCTACCTGTTCGGCATTCCGGCAATCGCGTTTTCACAAGTCGACAAAGGCTGGGCCCACGTCGAGGACGCGGCACGCATCGCGCGTGAGCTGGTGCTGTTCATGTCGCAGCATCACACGGCCGAAGGGCGCGCCTGGTTGCTCAACGTCAACATCCCGAACCGGCCTTACGCCGACATCGGCGCAGCGAAGGTCTGCCGGCTCGGGCGTCGGCACGCCGCCGAAAAGGTGATCTCGCAACCGAGTCCGCACGGGCAGACGATGTACTGGATTGGCGGCGCCGGCGCCGCCAAGGACGGCGCCGAGGGCACGGACTTCCACGCCACGGCGTTGGGCCATGTGTCCCTGACGCCGCTTCAGGTCGACCTCACCGACCACGACGCCTTGCCGTTCTGGAATCAGGCCGCCGCGCAGCTCGCGCGCACCGGGGCCTGAGCGATGTCCCGGCGGCCCGGTTTCCCGGCACGCATCGGCTCCGGCCTGGGCGTTTCCGCACCGTCGACGGGCGCAGCTGGTTCACTGCGGGCGGAGCGCCGGGGCGACAGCAGCACGCTGCCCAGCGGCCTTGGCCTGGACTCGGGCGCGGTCCGCCACCGAATGGTCATGAAGCTCGCGGCCCAGGGCATCACCGATGCGCACTTGCTCGCTGCGCTGGGCGCGGTCGAGAGGCACCGGTTTGTCGATGGCGCGCTGGTGAACCAGGCCTACGAGGACACCAGTCTTCCGATCGGGCTCGGGCAGACGATCTCGAAGCCGAACGTGGTCGCCCGGATGATCGAGCTGCTGCTCGGCGGCCAGCGGCAACATTCTGCGCGCCTGGGCCGTGTGCTCGAAATCGGCACCGGCTGCGGCTACCAGGCGGCGGTGCTCAGTCACCTGTGCACCGAGGTCTACAGCATCGAGCGCCTGCGCGGACTGCACGAGAAGGCGCGCGCCAATCTGCGGACATTCCGGCTCGCCAACCTGCACCTGCTGTTCGGGGACGGGATGGCCGGCTACCCCAAGGGCGCACCCTACGCCGGCATCATCGCCGCTGCGGGTGGCGAAGCCGTCCCGCAATCCTGGATCGATCAGCTCGCGGTCGGCGGCCGCATCGTTGCGCCGATGCTGATGCCGGGCGGCCGGCAGGCGCTGGTGGTGCTGGAAAAAACAACGCATGAGTTGAAGCAGACGATCCTTGAGGCGGTCCACTTTGTCCCCCTAAAATCAGGCATTGCCTGACGAAAGATACGAATGCCCCAGAGATCGAGCCGGTGTTGCAACTGGATGCTGATACTGCTGACCGCCACTGTGCTGGCCGGCTGTGCGTCCAGGCCGCGCACCCCCGCGCCGGTGGACGACCGCAGCCAGGGCATGCAGTCCGCTCCTCCTGCTGCGCCAGCGGCGGTGGTGCAGCCGGTGCGGCCGCCAACCGCGGCGCTGCCGGAGGCGACGTCCGTCAACAAGCCGGGCTACTACACGGTGCGGCCCGGCGACACCATCATCCGCATCGCGCTGGATGCAGGCCAGACCTTGCGCGACATCGTGCGCTGGAACGGGATCGACAATCCGAACGTGATCGAAGTGGGCCAGGTGCTGCGGGTTTCGCCTCCACCCGCCGGGTCGTCGTCACCCGGCGGCCCGGCGGATGTGACTGTCGTACGGCCGGTGACCCCGGCCTCGGGGGCACCACTGCCGCCCGCGCAATCGGTGGCAAGCGAGCCGCGTCCGGCGGTGGCGTTGGCGCCTGCCACGGTCCCTGTGCCAGCCGGGAAGCCCGCGGAAGGACCCGACGACGACGTCCCGTGGGCGTGGCCCACCTTGGGGGCGCCCACGGTGGTGGCAGGCTTCGACGAAGCCCGCAACAAGGGGCTCGACATCGCGGGCAAGGCCGGCGATCCGGTGCTTGCCTCGGCCGACGGCAGGGTGGTGTATGCGGGCGCGGGCCTGCGTGGCTACGGCAACCTGATCATCCTGAAGCACAACAACACCTACCTCACCGCGTATGCCCACAACCAG
This sequence comes from Ramlibacter sp., assembly GCA_043766965.1. GTDB lineage: Bacteria > Pseudomonadota > Gammaproteobacteria > Burkholderiales > Burkholderiaceae_C > Ramlibacter. The sequence continues at coordinate 3,084 of JAYUHN010000344.1, forward strand.
ACGCTGCTGGTCAAGGAAGACCAGAGCGTGCGCAAGGGCCAGAAGATCGCGGAGATGGGCAACAGCGATGCCGATCGCGTCAAGCTGCATTTCGAGATCCGGCGCCAGGGCAAGCCGGTGGACCCAAGCAGGTACCTTCCGAGGTAGTCATGAAAAAGCGCGATGGACACGGCGGCCAGGCAGTTCCGGATGCGCATGCGGGTGCCGGTCTGGCAATGATCCCCGACGCGCGCGACATCCCGGCGGAGATCGCGGGCGAATCCAGCGACACGTTGACGCTGTACCTGCGCGAAGTGCGCCGCACGCAGCTGTTCACGCCGGAGCAGGAATTCGCCGCTGCCACGCTCGCTCGGGCCGGCGATTTCCAGGCCCGCCAGTCGATGATCGAGCACAACCTGCGGCTGGTGGTCAGCATCGCCAAGGGCTATCTCGGGCGCGGCGTTCCGCTCTCGGACCTGATCGAGGAAGGCAACCTCGGCCTGATGCACGCAATCGACAAGTTCGAGCCGGACCGCGGGTTCCGGTTCTCGACCTATGCCACCTGGTGGATCCGGCAGTCGGTCGAGCGCGCCGTGATGAATCAGGGGCGCGTCATCCGCCTGCCGGTGCATGTGGTGCGTGAATTGCAGCAGGTGTTGCGGGCCCGTCGGACGCTGGAGAACGATCCGGGTTTCGCCTCCGCGCGCCATGGCTTCGAAGGGGAGGGCGTGCGGGTCGAGGACGTGGCGGCGCTGCTCGGGCGCGACGTGCAGGAGGTCGCGGCCTTGCTGGCGATGGCCGAGACGCCGCGCTCCCTCGATGCCAGCGTCGACCGGTCGGGGGACGACTACACGCTGGGCGAGTCGATGGCCGACGAATTCGCCGTCGACCCGACCGGTATCACGCAGAACCACGAGGTCGAGCGGCTGTTGAACAACTGGATCGAAGCGCTGTCGAACCGCGAAAAGGAGGTCCTCG
>JAYUHN010000345.1:0-4015 GCA_043766965.1 Ramlibacter sp.
CGGCCGGCCGGGTTAAATTCCGGCAATGAGAACGGCCAACAGGGATTTCAGCGAGTTTCGCAGCGACGCGGTCGACTGGCTGGTCAGGGTCAACGGCCAGGTCTCGCAATGGGCATCCTCGATGTCGTGGTGGCGGCTGTTCGTGCTGTTCCTGGTCATCCTGATCGCCGGTTCCATCATCACGGACCTGCTGCACCTGAAACACGATCGTGTCCGAGTGGCCGGGCCGTACAAGGAGCTGGCCGTCACCATCGGCGGGCGCAACGGTGTCCGGTTCTCCACCGTGCCTGCAACGCCGGCTGCGCCCGGTGCGTCCGGTGCGGCTTCCGCGCCGGGGCTGCCCCAGACCGGCGGCGACGCTCCGGACCTTGGAAAAGCCGCCGAGACTGGCGTCTCCGTGACCAGGGTCGGCACGGACGAGGAAGACGACACCCCAACCAGCCGGCAGGTCATCACCGTCCGCGGGCTTCTCGGCGACCTCGGGGGCGTGGTGCTGGTCATCCTGTTTGCCTACCTCGCCGCCGCCAAGATCGTGGTGCGCAAGGTTGCCCAGGCCGACGCCAAGGTCCGGACTGCCGTCGACACTGCCGAGCGGGAGGCGATGGAACGCCGCCTGGTGCAGGCCCGGCTGCAGGTGCTGCAAGCGCAGGTCGAGCCGCATTTCCTGTTCAACACGCTGGCGGCGGTCGATTACCTGATCGAGACCGAACCACCGCGCGCCTCGCAGATGCAAAAGGCCCTGATCACCTACTTGCGCGGGGCTTTGCCCCAGATGCGCGAGGAGTCGTCGACACTGGGCCGCGAGATGCGCCTGATCCGTTCCTATCTCGATCTGATCAAGATGCGCATCGAAGACCGGTTGCAGATCGAGATCGCAGTGCCCGCGTCGCTGGAAAATGCGGAATTTCCACCCATGGTGCTGCAGTCGCTGGTGGAAAACTGCGTCAAGCACGGCATCGAGCCCAAGACGGAAGGCGGAAGAATCCGGGTCGCCGCCGGCACGACCAGCGGTGAGTTGTGGGTGGAGGTCAGTGACACGGGCGTCGGCACGCCGGATGGCGATCCGTTGGACGCGCCCACGGCCGGTACCGGCATCGGATTGCAGAACATTCGCGAGCGGCTGTCGATGCTGTACCCCGGCAAGAGCCGGTTGGCGCTGCGGTCGGACCCGACCACCGGCACGGTCGTGACGGTCGGCGTTCCGCTGCGCCTGGTTCCGGCTGCGGAAGCGCCGTTTTCCGCCGTTAGCGCCGGAAAGGCCGCATGACAGGGACTGCAAGTCACCCGGAACCGTTGCGCGCACTGATCGCCGACGACGAGCGCCTGCTGCGCGAGCAGCTCAAGGCGCGCCTGTCGCAGGTGTGGCCCGGGCTGGAATTGTGCGGCGAAGCGCGCGACGGGGTGGAAGCCGTGGAGATGGTGCGAGCCCTGCGGCCCGACGTTGCATTCCTCGACATCCGGATGCCCGGGCTCACCGGGATCGAGGCGGCCCAGGAGATCGTCTCGCTGCCAGGCTGGGCCGGCGAGATCGTATTCGTGACGGCTTACGACGAATACGCGATCGCGGCGTTCCAACAGGGCGCGCTCGACTACCTGCTCAAACCGGTCGAAACCGAACGCCTGGCGCAAACCGCGCTGCGACTGGAATCGCGTCTCCGGGCGCGGCGGCTAGACGGGCCCGCCGCTGCGCCGCCCATCGACGAGTCGGCGCTGGACGCCCTGCTGGAAAAGCTGCTGCGCCTGCGCGCTGGCATCGATCAGCCGGACGGCGGCCAGCGCGAAGCTCCGCTGCGCTGGATTCAGTGCAGCACCGGCTCGACCACGCGCTTGATCGACGTCAATGACGTCCTGTTTTTCCGGTCCGACGAAAAGTACACACGGGTGCAGACGCGCGACCAGGACGGCGTGATCCGGACCCCGATCCGGGAGTTGCTGCCGCGCCTGGATCAGCAACAGTTCTGGCAAATCCACCGTTCCACGATCGTCAACCTGGCGGCGATCACCGGCATCACCCGCGATGACACCGGCCGCCAGAAAGTCCATGTGCAGGGGGTGCCGGAAGTACTGGACGTCAGCCGCAGCTACGCCCACCTGTTCCGGGGGGCCTGAGAAAGCGTCGGGCAGGCGGGTCAGGCGGCGGGTTCCGCGATGCCGGCAACCACGTGGCTGAAGCCGCCGTCGACGTAAGAGATTTCGGCGCTGACGCCCGCAGCCAGATCGCTCAGCAGGAACGCGGCGACGTTGCCGACGTCCTCGATCGTGACGTTGCGCCGGATCGGCGAGGCCTCGGCCACCACCGACAGGATCTTGCCAAAGCCCTTGATGCCGCTGGCGGCGAGGGTCTTGATCGGCCCGGCACTGATGCCGTTCACGCGTATCCCCTTCGGGCCCAGCGATTCCGCCAGGTACCGCACCGAAGCTTCGAGCGAGGCCTTCGCCAGGCCCATGGTGTTGTAGCCCGGGACGGTGCGAACGGCCCCCAGGTAGGTCAGGGTGAGCAGGGCCGACTTGTCATTGAGGTAGGGCAGGGCGGCCTTGGCCATCGCAGGAAAGCTGTACGCGCTGATGTCGTGCGCAATCCGGAACGCTTCGCGCGACAGGCCCTCCAGGAAGTCACCGGCGATTGCCTCCCGCGGCGCGTAGCCGATGCTGTGCACGAACCCGTCGAATTTCGGCCAGCGCACGGACAGGTCCTGGAACAACCTGGCGATCTGCGCATCGTCGGCCACGTCGCAGTTGAAAATCAGCTGCGAGCCGAAGTCGCCGGCGAACTCGGTGATGCGCTCCTTGAAGCGCTCGCCGACGTAGCTGAACGCCAGTTCGGCTCCCTGCGCCTGGCAAGCCTTCGCGACCCCGTAGGCGATCGACCGGTTGGACAGCACCCCGGTGATCAGTAATTTCTTGCCCGTCAAAAAGCCCATCGCCGTCGCTCCCGGTAAATCTGTGCAGAATTGTCGCATGCGAGGTTTGCTGTTTTTCGTGCTGCTGGTCCTTTGCAAGGCGGCTTGTGCCAGTCCCGGTTATTCGGTGTGGGGAAATTTCAAGTACCCACCCGGGTTCGACCATTTCGATTACGTCAATGCCCGGGCCCCGAAGGGCGGCGAGCTGAAAATGGTCGCGGGCTCGCGGATCTCCACCTTCGACAAGTACAACCCGTTCACGCTCAAAGGCACGGCGCCGTCGTTCCTTGCGGACCTCCTGTTCGAAGGCCTGCTCACCGGATCGATGGACGAAATCGGCGTCGGCTACGGGCTGCTGGCTGAGGACGTCGAGGTGGCGACGGACGGCTTGTCGGCGACTTTCCGGCTGCGGCCGCAGGCGCGCTTCCACAACGGCGACCGGGTCAGCGCCGCCGACGTGAAATACAGCTATGAAACGCTGATCTCCAAGTACGCCGCACCGGGCTATGCGTCGGTGCTGGGGGACGTGGCGGGCTGCGACATCGTGGACGATCGCACTGTCCGTTTCCGTTTCAAGAAGCTCGACCGGCAGCTGCCGCTGGTGGTCGGCGGGCTGCCGGTCTTCAGCACCAAGTGGGGGATGGATGGCGGCAAGGCCAAACCCTTTGACCAGGTCGTGAACGACATCCCGGTCGCCACCGGCCCCTACAAGATCGGGCCGGTGCGACCCGGCAAGGACATCACCTATGTCCGCGATCCGCAGTACTGGGCACGCGATCTCGCCGTGCGGCGAGGCATGAACAATTTCGACCGCATCACCGTCAAGATCTATCGCGACAACACGGCGCAGCTCGAAGCACTGAAGGCCGGTGAATTCGACCTGATGCTGTTTTTCTCGGCTGGCGACTGGTCCAGGCGGCTGGTTGGGCCCCGGATCGAGCGCGGCGAGCTGGTCAAGGAGCCGTTCCAGCACCGCACGCCCGACGGTTTCTACAGCTACTTCCTCAATACCCGCCTGGAAAAATTCCAGGACCGCCGGGTGCGGATGGCGCTCGAACTGGCCATGGATTACGAATGGATGAACCGCCAGCTGTTTCGCGGCAGCTACAAGCGGG
>JAYUHN010000346.1:0-4008 GCA_043766965.1 Ramlibacter sp.
CCATGTTCAAGATTCGCACTCCAGCCATCGCCGTCCTGAGTTTGTTCGTAGCGCTCGCGGCCCCGGCCGTCGTTGCCCAAAGCGCGTCAGCTTATCCGAGCAAGGTCATCAGGATCGTTGTCCCGTTTCCAGCAGGCGGAGCGACCGATCTTATGACCCGCAATGTCTCCCAGAAACTGAGCGAGACGTGGAAACAACCTGTCCTGGTGGAGAACCGGGGCGGTGCCAACGGCATGCTCGGCGCCGATGCGGTGGCCAAGTCTCAAAATGACGGGTACACCTACCTTGCGGCCACCATCGCCCATGCCGCCAACGTGTCCCTGTTCCCCAAGGCCGCGTACCAGTTTCAAAGGGATCTCGAACCGGTCGCGATGATGGGTCTCCTCGCGATCGTCCCGGTCGTTCGCACAGATTCATCGATCCGAACCTTGAGCGATCTCGTCGTCGACTCGAAAAGCAGAAATCTGAATGCCGGCTCTTCCGGCAACGGCACTGCCGCACACCTGGTGCTGGAACTTTTCAAAAGCGTGACGGGCGCGAAAATCCAGCACGTCCCGTACAGGGGGGGAGCTCCTGCCATGGCAGACCTTCTCGGCGGCCAGATCGACGTGATATTTGCACTCTTGCCGGAAGCCCTGCCCCACATCAAGGCCGGGAAACTCCGGGCACTCGCGGTGACAAGCCACCAGAGGTCGCCTCACTTGCCGGACGTTCAAACGACATCCGAAGCGGGAATCCCAAGGCTCGAGGTTACGGCGTGGAACGCCATCATGGTTCCCTCCGGAACGCCGAGAAACATCGTTTCCAGCATCAATTCCGAAATCACGCGGGTCATCAGCACACCCGAGATGCAAGCCCGCTTGATCGAGCAAGGCTTCGAGCCGGTCGCTTGGGGACTGGGCGAAACAGAGAGGTACATAGCAGCCGACGTCGTCCGTTGGGGCAAGGTCATCCGCGAAGCCAATATCAAAGGCGAGTGACGCTTTCGGGGGTGGTCCGCCCAAGCTACCGCCCGAAAAACCCGTCCCACACCAGCTTGCTGCCGGTGAGAAACATTCCGGCATACACCAGCCGGTAGAACAGCACCGGCTTGATCTTCCGGGCCAGCCTGAGGCCGACCCACACACCGATCGGCGCGAACGGCAGCAACGCGAGCGAGGTGACCATGTTGCGCAGGTCCAGCAATCCCAGCCAGCCATACGGAATCCACTTGCTCAGGTTCAGCACCGTGAAGAACACCGACATCGTCGCGGCGTACGTCAGCGGCGCCAGCCGCATCGGAATCATGTACGCGTTGATCGGCGGCGCCCCCGCATGGGCCACGAAGCTGGTGAATCCCGACATCACCGTGAGGATGCCGCCGAGCCAATCCGGCGGATGCGGGCTGTCCGGCTTGGGTGGAAACAGCAGCCGCTGCGCCAGGAACAGCAGCGTGAACACGCCCACCACCCCGGCCACCAGCCGCGCATCGAGCACGCGGAACGACAGCGTGCCGACCACTGTTCCGACCAGCCCCAGCGGGATCAGGAAGCGGATCAGGCGCCGGTCGAAGTGTTTCCAGAACGGGCGCAGGCTGAGCAGGTCGGTGAGCAGGAGCACCGGCATCATCATGGCCGCGGCCTGTGGCACCGTCACGGCAAGCGCCATCAACGGCACGCCCAGCGCTCCGAAGCCCGCGCCGAAACCGCTTTTGCTGATTCCGAGCAGCAGCACCGCCGGAATCGCTACGGCGTAAAAGAAGGGGTCGGTGATGAAGATGGGCAAGTAGTGCCCGCTAACCGATCTCCAGCCCCAGAGACGCCTTGTGGATTTCGAGGCGATGCCGCAGGTCGCCGGCCACGATCGTGTTCTCGTTGGATGTGCACATGGCGGAGCGCGCGGTGGTGGCCTTGCCGATTTTCAAGGGTGTTCTCCGCCGGGATGCGCCGCGATCATGCCGCCGAGGGAATCAGCTTGAAGTCGTACTTCGCGGTGTACCAGGTCTTGTTCATGGTGCGGCCGTCAGGAGCCTTGCCCGGTGCATGCTTCTCGAAATCGACGATCAGGCTGTTGCGCACGCCGAAGACGACGTCCGAATCGAGGAATGGGCTGTCCGAGACGAACAGGTGGGTGATCAGGCGCTCGTGGCCGGGCGCCTGCAGCATCGTGTGCATGTGGCCGGGGCGATTCGGATGGCGGCCCATCCGGTGCAGCATGGAGCCGACCGGGCCGTCGGCCGGCACAGGATAGTACGACGGCCGGATCGACCAGAAGTGATACCTGCCGTCCCGGTCGGTGCGAAACTGCGCCCGCAACGCCATCCCTGCATCGGGACCCTTCTGCATGTCGTAGAAGCCTTCGCCGTCGCCCGACCACACGTCCAGCACGCAGCCGGCCACCGGCTTGCCCGCGGTATCGGTGACGCGGCCCTGGTAGTAGGCCGGCTCGCCGGCGTTGCCTGCGCCGATGTCGGCCCCGAGCTCCAGCTGCGGCGCACCGGGCCAGAAGAAAGGGCCCTGCACCGTCGCCTCGGTCGCGCCCCTGATCTCCGGCCGGTCCTTCACCGCCGCAGCGCTCCTGGCTTGCTCGATTGCCACCACCAGCATCGAGATGCCGAGCGTATCGGACAGCAGGATGAATTCCTGCCGCTTCTCGTCGCACATCTTGCCAGTGGCGGTCAGGAACCGGATCGCCGCCGTCCATTCATCGGGTGTGAGCTTCACCTCGCGAACGAAGGAGTGCGCATGCCTGATCAGCGCCGTCATCACTTCCTTGAGCCGCGGTTCCTTGCAGTCCGCCATGCGGTCGATGACCGCCTGGGCCAGCTCCTGCGCTTCGAGTTGGGACATGTCGAATCTCCTTTGCGAAGACCGCGCCCGGGGGCGGATCGGAAAGCCGTGCCATCAGTCTAGGCCGCTGGAATCCGCGCAGGGAGCGGATTTCCACCGATGCTTTACAGCACCTGGCAGGCCTGTTCGAACGTGAGGCGCGGATTGCGATCGAACAGCTTGCTGTCGTCGCCGTGGCCCAGATTGATCAGGAAATTGGCCTGCAGCCGGCCGTCGGGGAAAAATTCGGTATTGACCTTGATCAGGTCGACGCCGCTCATGGGCCCGCAGCCCAGCCCCACGGCGCGTGCTGCAATCATGAAATAGGCGCCGCCCAACGTCGCATTGCGGGTGGCGGTGGACTGTGACAGGGCGGGGTTGCCCTCGAACATCTCCCTGGCGCCGGCGCCATGCCAGACCTGCGGCAGATGTTCGTAGAACTTCGTGTCGTTGGCGACGATCACGGTGACAGGCGCGGCGCGCGTCTTCTCGACGTTGCCCGGGCTGAGCGCCGGCAGCAACCGCGCCCTGGATTCGGGCGAGATCAGGAACACATAGCGCGTCGGCTGCGTGTTCATCGATGTCGCACCCATCTTGGCGATGTCGTACGCCTCCCGCAGCAGGGACAAGGGCACCGGCTCACTGGTGAAGCCATTGGCGGTGCGCGCCTTCAGGAACAGCTGGTCGAGGCAGGCGCTGGAAATTGTCATGGAGTCGCTCCGGTGGTCGTGGATGAAGATCGAGAGGGATCATTCGGCCCTGATGTCCGCAGACGCGCCGCCGGCCAGCCAGCGCGCGCCGCGGCGGTACAGCTCCTCGACCACCGGACCCTTGAGCATCGGCATGTCCATCTTGACGCTATAGCCGATGCGCGTCTGGATGTAGGCCAGGTGCCGGTAGCCTTCCGGAAACTGCGCCAGCGCCGCGCCGTCCAGTTCCAGGCTCGCGGCGGGATCGACCGGGTCGATCCGGTCCTTCTCGTAGATCGGCTGGCGATGCAACAGCTTCCACTCGCCCTCGTGCTTTTGCACGAAGTCGTAGAAACGCCCGCTGCAGACCACGTCGCACAACACGCCTTCCACCATGCCGCGCTGCGAGATCGTCATTTTGGTCTGCGCGATGGCGCGGTCGCCCGCCACGTCCACTGCACAGCCGCCCAGGAAATGCGAGATGCTCACCCCCTTGGCCCAGCCTTCCTGCG
>JAYUHN010000347.1:0-3991 GCA_043766965.1 Ramlibacter sp.
CGTATTCAGACAACGCGTCGGTGATGGAGGGCCTGCGGATCGAGCGTTTCCTCGCAGCGCCGGCACTCGCCGCGGACGGCTCGCCGCACTCCGCTTACCGGAAGACGACGGCGTTGCACCACGTGCTGATGAAGGTCGAGACCCACAACCACCCCACCGCGATCTCGCCTTTTCCGGGCGCATCCACAGGCGCCGGCGGCGAAATCCGGGATGAGGGCGCGACCGGACGCGGCTCACGGCCCAAGGCGGGCCTCACCGGCTTCACCGTGTCGAAACTGTGGGGCGGCTGGGCTGACCAGCCGGGCGGAAAGCCGGGCCACATCGCCAGTCCGCTGCAGATCATGATCGAAGGGCCGCTGGGCGGCGCGGCCTTCAACAACGAATTCGGCCGGCCCAATCTGCTCGGGTACTTCCGCGAGTACGAGCAGCAGGTGACTTCGAACGTCGACAGCATTGCCCGCGGCTACCACAAGCCGATCATGATCGCGGGCGGTCTTGGCAGCATCGACGCGGGGCAGACCAGCAAGATCGAGTTCGCTCCGGGCAGCCTGCTGATCCAGCTCGGAGGCCCGGGCATGCGCATCGGCATGGGCGGCAGCGCGGCCAGCTCGATGGCGACCGGCGCCAACGCGGCCGAGCTCGACTTCGATTCGGTGCAGCGAGGGAATCCGGAGATCGAGCGGCGTGCGCAGGAAGTGATCAACGCCTGCTGGTCGCAAGGCGACGCCAATCCGGTGCTCGCGATCCACGATGTGGGCGCCGGTGGCTTGTCCAACGCATTCCCGGAACTCACCAACGACGCCCGCCGCGGCGCCCGCTTCGATCTTTCGAAAGTTCCGGTGCTCGAATCGGGCATGGCGCCCCGGGAGATCTGGTGCAACGAAAGCCAGGAGCGCTACGTGCTTGCCATTGCGCCGGAGTCGCTGGAGCGGTTCCGGGCGCTGTGCGAGCGGGAGCGGTGTCCTTTTTCCGTCGTCGGCGTCGCGACCGAAGAACGGCAGCTCGTGGTCGGACAAGAAGGCGCGGCCGATGCGGTGAACATGCCGATGGACGTGCTGCTCGGCAAGCCGCCGAAGATGCACCGTGACGTGGGCAGCGTGCGTCGTGAGTTCAGACCGCTCGACCTGACGGGTGTGTCGCTGCAGGACGCCGCCGTTCAGGTGCTCTCGCATCCCGCGGTCGCATCCAAGCGCTTCCTCATCACGATCGGTGACCGGACGGTCGGCGGGATGACGCATCGCGACCAGATGGCCGGGCCCTGGCAAGTGCCGGTCACGGACTGCGCGGTGACGCTCGCGGATTACCGCGGCTTCGGCGGTGAAGCGATGAGCATGGGAGAGCGCACGCCGCTGGCGACGATCGACGCTCCTGCTTCCGGCCGGATGGCTGTGGGCGAAGCGATCACCAACCTGCTGGCGGCCCCGATCGAGTTGCCGCGGGTGAAACTGTCGGCGAACTGGATGGCCGCTTGCGGTGAACCTGGCGAAGACGCGGCGCTGTACGAAACCGTGCGGGCCGTCGGCATGGAACTGTGTCCGGCGCTCGGCATCTCGATCCCGGTCGGTAAGGACAGTTTGTCGATGCGCACGCATTGGCAGGAAGCTGGCGAGCAGAAAAAGGTGACTTCTCCAGTCAGCCTGATCGTCACCGCCTTCGCTACGCTGGCCGACGTGCGCGGCACACTGACGCCGCAACTCGATGCGCAGGAGGCCGACACGACGCTGGTGCTGATCGACCTCGGCAAAGGACGCAACCGGATGGGCGCCGGCATCCTGGCCCAGACGCTCGGCCAGGTCGGCGACAGCGTCCCCGACCTCGACGAACCGCAGGACCTGATCAACCTGGTGAACACCGTCAATCTCCTGCGCGCGCGCGGCCAGATCCTGGCGTACCACGACCGCAGCGACGGCGGCCTCTTTGCCACGGTGTGCGAGATGGCATTCGCGGGCCATGTCGGTGTGTCGCTGAACGTCGACCTGCTGGTCACCGAGGGTGATGGAATCAGCGACAGCCGCGCCGACGTTGGTGACGCCAAGAACTGGGCCTCGCAGGTCGGGGCGCGACGCGACGAGCTGACGCTGAAGGCACTGTTCAGCGAGGAACTCGGGGTGGTGCTGCAGGTTCGCACCGCTGACCGCAACCAGGTGATGCAGACCTTGCGCAAGCACGGTCTGTCGAAACACAGCCACTTCGTCGGCAAGACCCGGCCCGAGTCGTCCACCATCGACGCCGGCAAGGGGCAGGTTCAGGTGTGGCGCGACACCAAGGCCGTGTTCACCGCGAAATTGCAGGACCTGCATCAGGTCTGGGACAGCGTCAGCTGGAAGATCTGCCGCTTGCGCGACAACCCTGACGGCGCGGACGTGGAGCACGCAGCGGTCGGCGACCCCTTGGACCCCGGGCTGCATGTTTTCCTTCCTTTTCCCTCGGGAGAGGAAAGGGGTGAGGGCTTCCCCGCGCTCCATCTCACCCGCCCCAAGGTTGCCATCCTGCGCGAGCAAGGCGTCAATTCGCACGTCGAGATGGCTTACGCATTTACCGAGGCCGGCTTCGACGCCATCGATGTCCATATGACCGACTTGCAGACCGGCCGGGTTCATTTGTCCGGCTTTCAGGCCGCGGTCGCCTGCGGCGGCTTCAGCTACGGGGACACGCTGGGTGCGGGGGTCGGGTGGGCGCGCAGCATCCTGTTCAATGCGCGGTTGGCGGAGCAGTTCCAGGCCTTCTTCAGCCGCAGGGACACGTTCATGCTCGGCGTCTGCAACGGCTGCCAGATGCTGGCCGAGCTCGCCGACATCATCCCGGGCGCGCAGGACTGGCCGTGCTTCACCACCAATCGCAGCGAACGCTACGAAGCGCGGCTGTCGCAAGTCGAGGTGCTCGAGTCGCCCAGCCTGTTCTTCGCGGGGATGGCCGGCATGCGGCTGCCGATCGCCGTGGCACATGGCGAGGGGTATGCCAACTTTTCCCGTCGCGGCGACCAGCGCAAGGCGATCGCAGCGATGCGTTTCACCGACCATCACGGTGCGCCGACGCAGGCTTACCCGCTCAATCCGAACGGCAGTCCGGGCGGGCTCACCGCCGTCACCACGGCGGATGGCCGCTTCACCGCGATGATGCCGCACGCGGAGCGGGTGTTCCGGAATGTGCAGATGTCATGGACGGACGGGGACAAGGAAGCATTCAGTCCGTGGATGCAAATCTGGCGGAATGCGCGCAAGTGGGTGGGATAGCGCGACCAGCTAAGCAGAAGAGATATTCCAGAGGATCAATGGGCGGCTTTTCAATATCGTCTCCGTCGGCGTCGGTCGGTCGCTTCTCCTGGTCGGAGGTTGGATCGGCTCATGGGATTCTCGACGCGTTGAAGATCGAACGTTGCTGGCTGGCTGGGGAGTCCCAGGGCGGGCTCACTGCCATCCCAGCCGTTGCGCAGGCCCCAGACGCTTGAATGCATCACCGGCTACAGACGATCGAATGACTGCTCGACCCGCCGCTCGACGCTACGACTCCATCGACGCCTTGCGCGGCGTCGCCATCGTCTGGATGACGGCGTTCCATTTCTGTTTCGACCTGAGCCACTTCAGGTTCATGCGGCAGGACTTCTACAACGACCCGTTCTGGACCTGGCAGCGGACAGCCATCGTCAGCCTGTTTCTGTTCTGCGCCGGGCTGGGTCAGGCGGTGGCGGTGCAACAGCACCAGTCGCCGCAAAGGTTCTGGAAACGCTGGAGCCAGGTGGCCGGCTGCGCGCTACTGGTCACTGCCGGCTCGTTCTTCGTGTTTCCGAAAACGTTCATCTACTTCGGTGTGCTGCACGGCATCGCGCTGATGCTGGTCATCGTGCGCTTCAGCGCCGGCTGGGGCCGTTGGCTGTGGCTGGCAGGCGCAGCGGCGATCGCGGCCAAATTCATCGCGGTCGAACTGCACGGCGCCTGGCCGGCCGCGGAATTCCTCAACTCGCGGGTGTGGAACTGGCTCGGGTTGATCGACC
>JAYUHN010000348.1:0-10550 GCA_043766965.1 Ramlibacter sp.
GCCGGCATCGCGCCCCACCGCGGCGACGCGGAAGCCCCTGGTGTGCAATTGGCGGGCGAGAGCGGAGCCGATGCCGCCGCTGGCACCGGTGACGAGGGCGATCGCGGTCATGGTGAGTGGTTCAAGCTAAAAGGTTGACATCAACTGGAATCGTTGTCGTAATGGCGCGGCCGAGCCAGAGCCGGCTGCTCCAGGCGAAAGGCCCAGCGCTGCAACATCGGCCGCCAGCACAGGAAAAGTCTGTACGTGAGCTCCATTGCCCAGGCCGCGCCCGGCAGGCGACCCGCCAGTGCCAGCCAGCGCCAGCCGGGCAGCGCGGCCCACAGCTCGAGGAATGCCTGGGCGCCGCTGCGCAACCGGCCATCTCGGCCGCGTACGTGGAAACGCGCCAGCAGTTGCTCACGGGTCGTGCCGGGCGGGAGAAGCAACGCGGCGTCACTGACATCGACAAAGCACACCGGCGAGTCCGAATGCAACGGCTGCAGGCCACGATAGATGCGGATCTCGCGGCGGCACAAGGGGCAAGCGCCGTCGTACAGCACGGTTAGCGGCGGCGACTCGTTCACGGTTTTGCTCACTGGCTCGGTCACTACGCCGGCACCTCATTGACGGCCAGCAGGTCCGCGGCCGACAGCGAACTCAGGGTGCCCTCGCCCCGGTGCTGCCACACATGACGAAAGTAGGCGCGCCAGCCGAGCTCGTAGACGAACTTGTGCTGCACGTCGAGCGCATCGCGTTTGGCCACGCTGGCCACTACGTCGCCGAGCGTGACGAATCCGTGCGTGATGTACGGCGACACGCCGCTGACGGCGCCGTCAAGCGCATTGCGCGTGCGCGCGTAGGCATCCGGGCGCACTGCGGCAATGCGGGCATGCGCCGCGGCCAGCGTGGCAGCAAAGACTTCATCCATGCGCTGCACCGATCGACTTGCCGGAGGCAGGCCAGATCACGCCTTTTTGGCCCAGGCGCTGCACCAGCCGGAGCTGGCAACCTGCTTGCCGGCGAACAGAGGGCAGCCACCGGCCTTGTCCGCGGCCTTGCCCTGATAAAGCGCGCAGCTGCCGCAATTCTGGCCGGCAGCAAACTTCGGGTACTTCTTGACGTCGACGCGTTTTGCATCGTCAACGTAGCCAAGCGATATTGCCTGGGCGTCCTTTTCGGCGACCATGACCTGGGCCTGTGCGCTGCTGACTATCGCTGCGCCGGAGGCGACCAGCGTCATCAGAAAGACGCGGCGGGGGATGAGCGTGTGCATTTGAAAATCCTTCGGGGGTTGGTAAGGGGAGAAAAGGGATCAAGGAACATGAGGCCCGCACGCCTGGTCGGCATCTCCATGGGCGACGGACGCAGTGCACACATCAGCCGCACGGGATGCAGACTGCAACATTGCCGCGGACAGCGATTCGGCGGACAACCAGGCTCCCTCGACGCCAGAACCGCCGAGAAAGTCACCGCACACGCCCAGGGCCTGCGCAGTGTCCCACCAACACGGTTGGAGTGACACCGGGCCCTGTGCCTGGGGCAGCGCATAGCGCCAGCGGTGCACCACGCATTGATGCCAGTCGACGGTCTGACCGAGCCAGCCGGACAGCGCGGACTGAAGTTGCTGCTGCACCCACGCAGCCGGCTGCTCGAGGTGCTGACGACTCCAGTCCGCCCGGGCATGCGCGACCCAATGCGACTGTCCGGGCACATGCTCACGGCCGGGACGCGCGTCATTGCGCAGCACCCAAGCCAACGGGCCGGTTGGCGGACGTGCCAGGTCCCAGCCAGGCGACGATTCCGTGGCCTCGGCAATTCCCATCAGTGTCCAGCACGGCTCCATCGTTGCGACCGAAGCGTGCCCGGCCCAGTCGGGTCGGTGGGGGCTGAGCAGGGGCGCGGCCTGCCCCGGCGGTACCGCCAGAACGACAGCGTCGAATTGCGCGCGGTGGCGCTCACCAGCGGCTTCCAGCTGCCAGCCGGGCGAACTCCGATACATGCTGTCGACGGCGAAGGACCAGGTGGCCGTCGCGCCATCCAACATCCGGCGACAAAGCGTGGTCATGTCCGGCACGGGTAGGTAGAGGCAGTCGCCAAACTCAAGGGGAATGCTGCCGGTTGCTACGACAGGCACCCACCTCGCCAACCAACCTGCGTGCAGAGCCTGGTCAAGAAAATTCTGAAAGGCCCCCGATCGGGCCGTGATGCCGACAGCGCCATGGTCAAACCGCGTCGTGCAGGCTTGCCGGTTTCGCCCGATCCATTCGAACCGGCGAGTGGCCAGGCGACCCCCGGGCCCACGCGATTTATCGAACAGATGCACCGAATGCCCCTGCAGGGTCAGTGCACGCGTGCACGCCGCTCCTGCAATGCCGGCGCCAATTACTGCAATTTTTCGGGGCTTGTTGAACAACATGCCCTGATGATACATTTTTCCGCGTCATCATGAGTTCGGCTCCACTTTTCTATCAATATATGATCGATAATCTGATTCAAATACGATTCATTTGTCAACCAATGAATAAAAACAAGCCACCGCGGACAGCAAGCCGGCCAGGGCAAGGCAAGGCGGACCCGCTGCTTCGCCGCAGTGGCGCCGTCGCGCGCATGCTCCGAATGCCAGTGGCGACGCTGCGTGTCTGGGAACGTCGCTACAAGCTGACACAGCCCGAGCTGTCGCTCAGTGGCCAACGCCTGTACTCGGCAGACGACGTGCGGCGGTTGGCGCTGATCAAGAACCTGACCGACCTCGGCCACGCGATCGGGAGCCTGGCGCCACTTGACATGGTGCACCTGCAGCGCGTTGCTTCCACGCACGCGCAGACGCTCGCCGCCTCGCAAAAACGTGAGCTCGCCGATGCGCACCCGTTGCGGACCGTTCCAGCCTGGCGGGTCGCGGTGATCGGCGCGGCGCTGGGCGCCCGGTTGCAGCGGCCCGCACTGCTGCGCCGCCTCGGGCAGCCCGTTTCGTTGTTGGGGCCGTTTGACGACGCCGCGCAGGCCGCCGCCGCTTTGCGGGGTGCGGACGTCGATGCCTTGCTGATTCATGAGAGGCATTTGCACGAGGACTGGATGGCTTCGATCGACGCTGCAGCGCCAGGCCTTGCGGCTGTGCCGAAAGCGGTGCTCTATGGGTTTGCTGCCGACGCCGTGTGCGAAGCGCTGGCAGACGCTGGCACCGCTTTGCTGCGTGACCCGCAGCCCGACGCGGTGGTGGCGCAATGGCTGCGCAGCTTGTCGATGGCAACGCGGGCACCGCAGCCTGCGGCAGGCCAGCCCGCGCTCGCGACCGATTTCGTGCCGCCGCGCCGTTGGGACGACGCGGCGCTGGCCGACTTTGCGGACCTTCCGTCGACGGTGGCTTGTCAGTGCCCCCGCCACGTGGCCGAACTGCTGGTTCAGCTTTCGCACTTCGAGACCTACAGCGCCGAGTGTGAGCACCGCCACGCAGCTGACGCCGAGCTCCACGGCTTCCTGAGGCACGTCGCATCCGGTTCGCGCGCCCAGTTTGAAGCGGCCCTCGAACATGTGGCACTGCACGAAGGCTTGTTGCTGCCTCCGTCTCAACTTTCTCTAGATCCGTAATCTCGCCGTGGTCGTCGCCAAAGACCATGACACACAGCGAACTATTTCTTTGTGGCAATGTCGCGAACAAGTGGCGCAACTTCAACTTCGACTCCAAGATTGGTTACTTCGGTCGAACGTGCGATGGCTCCTGGCCTTCGCGGCTCTCGCGCTTGCGGGCTGCAGCGCCGAGGTGCTCTCTCCCCGTGGTCCGGTCGGGGTCGCCAACCGCACGATCTTGCTCGATTCGCTGGCCATCATGCTGGCTGTCGTGGTGCCAACGATCATCGCCACGCTCGCCTTTGCATGGTGGTACCGCGCCTCGAACAAGCGGGCGCGCTACCTGCCCAACTGGTCGTTCTCCGGCAAGGTCGAACTGGTTGTGTGGTCGATCCCGATACTGGTCATCCTCCTGCTCGGCGGGGTTGCCTGGATCGGCTCGCACGACCTCGATCCAGCAAAGCCGCTCGAATCGCAAGTCGAGCCGCTCGAAATCCAGGTCGTGTCACTTGACTGGAAATGGCTTTTCATCTACCCCGACCAGAAGGTCGCCGCCGTCAATCAACTGGTGGTGCCGGCAGGCGTGCCACTGCATTTCCGGCTGACCTCGGCCAGCGTGATGAACGCGTTCTTCGTGCCGCGTCTGGGCAGCATGATCTACACGATGAACGGGATGGCGACCGAGCTCTGGCTGCGTGCCGACGCGCCCGGCACGTTCCGCGGCATCTCCGCCCACTTGAGCGGTGAAGGCTTTGCCGATATGCACTTTCAGGTCCACGCCGTCGCTGCCGACCAGTTTGACAACTGGGTGACATCCACCAAAGGGCACGGGGCGGCGCTGGATTCGGCGGCTTACAACGCGCTCGCGCAACAGAGCACGAACATTCCGCCGTCGCTGTTCGGCGCCGTGGAGGCGGATCTGTTCACGAAGATCGTCAACCTCGACCTGCCGCCTGGGCCTGGCCCCGGCACCGACCACCAGGGCGCCGAGCAGGCGCCCCGCACGGAGAAGCACTGACATGTGGGGCAAACTTAGCTGGCAGGCGGTCCCGTTCGACCAGCCGATCATCATGGTGGCGTCCGTAGTGGTCGCGTTGGTCCTCACCAGCGTGATCGCCTGGGTGGTGGTCAAGGGCCACCTCCCCTACCTCTGGAAGGAGTGGTTCACCAGCGTCGACCACAAGAAGATCGGCGTGATGTACATCGTGCTGGCCCTTGTCATGTTGCTGCGCGGCTTTTCGGATGCGTTGTTGATGCGCTCACAACAGGCGCTTGCACTGAACGCGCCGGGCTTCCTCACGCCCGAGCACTACAACCAGATCTTCACCGCGCACGGCACGATGATGATCTTCTTCGTCGCGATGCCGTTTGTGATCGGCCTCATGAACTTCGTCGTGCCGTTGCAGCTCGGCACGCGGGACGTCGCGTTTCCGACGCTCAATTCCGTCGGCTTCTGGCTCACGGCGACCGGTGCGCTGCTGGTCAACATTTCGCTGTTCGTCGGCGAATTCGCGCGCACGGGCTGGCTGCCCTACCCGCCTCTGTCGGAGCTCGCATACTCTCCGGGCGTCGGCGTCGACTATTACCTCTGGGCGCTGCAGATCTCGGGCATCGGCACCCTGCTCTCCGGAGTTAACCTGGTGACGACCGTCCTCAAGGTGCGCGCGCCAGGCATGGACTACCTGCGCATGCCCATGTTCTGCTGGACCACGCTGGCATCGAACCTCCTGATCGTCGCCGCCTTTCCGATCCTGACGGCTACCTTCGCGATGCTGCTGCTGGACCGCTACCTCGGCTTCCACTTCTTCACGAATGAAGCCGGCGGCAACGTGATGATGTTCATGAACCTCATATGGGCCTGGGGCCATCCGGAGGTCTACATCCTCGTGCTTCCGGCGTTTGGAGTGTTCTCGGAGGTTTTCTCCACCTTCTCCGCCAAGCCCTTGTTCGGTTACCGCTCCATGGTGCTCGCGACGATGGCGATCTGCCTGCTGGCCTTCATGGTGTGGCTGCACCACTTCTTCACGATGGGCGCAGGCGCCGATGTCAACGCGATCTTCGGCATTGCGACGATGGTGATCGCCGTGCCCACGGGCGTGAAGATCTTCAACTGGATCTTCACCATGTACGGCGGACGCGTCGTGTTTTCCGCCGCGACCTTGTGGTCCATTGGATTTATTCTGACCTTTTTGATCGGCGGAATGACAGGGGTGCTGCTGGCTGTGCCGCCGGCCGACTTCGTGTTGCACAACAGCGTATTCCTGGTCGCCCACTTCCACAACGTCATCATCGGCGGCGTGCTCTTCGGCGCCTTCGCGGGCTACACGTACTGGTTCCCGAAGGCCTTCGGCTTCAGGCTGCACGAAGGCCTGGGCAAGGCCGCGTTCTGGTGCTGGATCGTCGGCTTCTTCCTGGCCTTCATGCCGCTCTACTGGCTCGGCCTCGACGGGATGACGCGGCGCTTGCAGCACTACGACGTGCCGGCCTGGCGTCCGTGGCTGCTGCTCGCGGGAGCGGGCGCCGCGCTGATCGCCGTCGGCATCGGTTTCCAGATCCTGCAGCTCGTCTACAGCATCCGCCACCGCGAGGCTTTGCGCGATACGACCGGTGATCCCTGGAACGGGCGTTCGCTCGAATGGTCCATCCCGTCACCGCCGCCCCTGTTCAACTTCGCCGTGCTGCCCAATGTCGAGGGCGAGGAAGCGTACTGGGGCATCAAGCAACGCGCAATCGAGCAGTCGCGCCTGCGCGACGAGCCGGAGTACGTCGACATCGAGATGCCCCGCAACAGCCCCACCGGTTTCATCTGCGCCGTCTTCGCCACGTTGATGGGGTTCGCCCTCATCTGGCACATCTGGTGGCTGGTCGGCCTGGGATTCGTCGGCGCATTCGCCACCTTCGTGGTCTTCGCGTGGCGCTCCCACGACGAAGAAGTCATCCCCAAGGAAACGGTGGCGCTGATCGACCGCGCCAACCGCGCAGCGCGCACCGCCGCGCTGGCCCAACTGAGGACCGCATCATGAGCGACGCCGGAACGGCCGTCGGCCCGTACCACCTTCCTTCGCGCCGGCTCGGCGGGCACGCCGGCCACGGCGAGGCGCTGACGCAGGTCCACGGGCATGACGCGGCCAAGCGCATCGTCGTGGCGTACGGCTTCTGGATCTTCCTCATCAGCGACATCATCATGTTCGCCGCGTTCTTCGCGTCGTATGCCGTGCTTACCGACAGCACCGCGGGCGGACCGTCCGGCAAGGACCTGTTCGACATCCCGAACGTTGCGATCGAGACGGCGTTCCTGCTCACCTCGAGCCTGTTCTGCGGGATCGCCGCGATCGGTGCGAATGCCCGTCGCACGGCAATGTTCCAGCTGGGGATGGCGGCGACGTTCGTCCTCGGCGCCGCATTCCTGGCGCTCGAAATCCGCGAGTTCGCCGACCTTGTCGCCCAGGGGAACGGTCCGCAGCGCAGCGCCTTCCTCTCCGCCTTCTTCGCCCTCATCGGCTGCCACGGCCTGCACGTGACGGCAGGCCTGCTCTGGCTGCTGACGATGATGGCGCAGGTGTCGGCCAAAGGTTTCCGGCAGGACATCCTGCGCCGCATCCTCTGTTTCAGCCTGTTCTGGCATACCCTGGACATCATCTGGGTGGCGCTCTTCAGCCTTGTGTACCTCGTGGGAGTAGCGAAATGAACGACGCCGCGGCAGCCGCGCAGCATGCGAACGACGACATCGCCCCAGGCGACGAGAACGCCAACGGGGAAATCACCTCGGGGATCATCGGCTACCTGGTCGGCTTCGCCCTGGCGGTCGGGCTCTCCATCCTCTCCTTCTACATCGCGCGCAGCACGCTGGTGTGGGCGCCGAGCATCCCCATCGCGCTCTCGGTGCTGGCGCTCGCGCAGATGGGGGTCCACCTGGTGTTCTTCCTGCACATCACGTCCGGCCCGGACAGCGTGAACAACGTGCTGGCACTGGCCTTTGGCCTGCTGATCGTCATGCTGCTCGTGTTCGGGTCGCTCTGGATCATGTTCCACCTGAACCACAACATGATGCCGATGGA
This sequence comes from Ramlibacter sp., assembly GCA_043766965.1. GTDB lineage: Bacteria > Pseudomonadota > Gammaproteobacteria > Burkholderiales > Burkholderiaceae_C > Ramlibacter. The sequence goes on from JAYUHN010000348.1 coordinate 7,605, forward strand.
CCGCGTGATGCAGATGCAGCGCTGAATTGCATTCGGGGTCGCGCTAGCGTCGGATCCGCGGCAGTCGCATGGCGGCTTCCACCACGGGACGCGCCCATTCAGGGACCCTCTGCAGGGCGGCCGCGTCGTTTCCCTTTGGAGCGCGAACTCGCCCGTTCTCAACGTGCAGCACGAGCACAGGATCGGGAATATCCTCCCCCGGCTGCGCCTGCGTGCTGTTGTCAAACACCTGGAGCTTTGCCAAGGATGGCAACAGCTTGATGACATTCAACCGAGATGTGCTCCACCGCTCGCGAATCTTTTCTTCGGTGATGTGGTGCCCGCCGTGAGCGACACGGAGCGCCACACGCGCCAAGTGCATTTCCGGCGACGACAGGCCGCAGTACAGCATCACCACATCATGAGTTTGGGCTGCTTTGGACAGAAGAGAGGTGATGGTGTTGCCGCCCAGCGTCGTCTCGAAAGCGTAGTTCGTCCCATCGGCGATGGCGCGTTCGAGCGTGGACTTGCCGAACTGCCAGGCGCGGGCGTTCGCGTCGTTGGCATCGAGGCCCAACTCGCGCACGAGTTCGCGAGCATACGTGTCCGGATTGAACCAGGTGATACCGTGGTCTTGCAGGATTGCTCCGCCCACCGAGCTTTTGCCTGCGCCATTGACGCCGGCGAGCACGAGAATGAAAGGCCGCACCGTCTAGTAGCCGGCACCGGCCTTCGGCCTTTTTGTCAGCTTGCCCTTGCTGGCAAAAATGGCGGCGATCTTGCGCGCGGCATCCGGCTGCTGCAGCGCGGACAGGCGCTTGTCAAAGTCGGTGGCGAGCTGCTCCAGTACCGAGCGCTCGCGCGCTTTCAGGGCAGCGGCGCCTTCAGTCAGCTGTCGGTAGGTGTTGGCGTCTACCAGGACGAGCTCTACTTCGGCATGGTTGGTAATGGCAACGCTGCCAGTCTCTCGCACCTTGCGGACGACTTCACGCCACTTGTTTTTCACATCGGAAGCAGTTTGGCGGCGCAGCTGTTCCAGTTCGGGGAGGTTGGCAATCACGAGGCGCTCCTGAAGCTCTGCAGCCATTATGCCACAATCTTTTATAAAATGGCATTTTGCCATTTGTGAAATGCGCCCTTCCAGCTGGCTGACGCAAGGGCTTGCCCGCCCGGAGCCTTGAAGCAATAGTTTAACTATTGCTGCACAAAACGTGCAATTTGTTAAACTATAGAGATGCCACAAGTCTCTCCTGCAATTCACTCGCTGCCGCCCGCCAGCGCCGCTGCGCTGCGCAAGCTCGGAACGGACTTGAGCGTGGCACGCAAGAGGCGGCGCGAATCACTCAAGGACTGGTCGGCCAGGCTCCAGATTTCCATCCCGACGCTGATGAAGATGGAAAAGGGGGATCCCACCGTTTCGATGGGCGTGTACGCCACGGCGCTGTGGGTGATCAATCGCCAGGATGCCCTTGCCGCTGTTGCAGATCCGAAGGAGGACCTGGGCGCCCTCGAGGCGGAGATCCGGGCGGCGGACCGGCGCTACCGGCCAAGAGAGGGAGACCATGGCTGACGGGGAAATCTACAAGCCGCAGGACACGCTTCACCTTTGGTGGTTAGGCAATCCGTCCCAGCCGGTCCCGGTCGGCCAGCTGCGCCTGGTCAGTGGCGGCCGCGCGGTGGCGGTGCAGTACGGCAATGCCTGGCTTGCCTCGGGCTTTCCCCTCAGCGAGGATCTGCCGCTCACGCAGGACCTGTTCGTGCCGCAGGACAAGGACACGGCAGCCGGCGCGGTGGACGATGCCCGCCCGGACCGTTGGGGCGAACGCGTGATCCGCAAGTTCGAAAAGTCCCCACGCCTGTCGATCCTGGAGTATCTGCTGTTCGCCGGGGATGACCGCTACGGAGCGCTGGGCGTGAGCCGAAGCGCCCAGGCCTATGTTCCCTGGCCTTCGGCGCCCCTGCCAGGCCTGACAAGCCTGGATGCCATCGCGGAGGTCGTGCGCAAAGTCCTGGCCAATGAGCCGGTGCCGGAACTGGAGCGACGCCTGATCCGTCCGGGCGTTTCGATGGGCGGAGCGCGGCCGAAATCGGTGGTCTCGATCGACGGCGAACCGTGGCTTGTCAAGTTCTCCGCCGGGGACGACGTGGACATCGAACTTCTAGAGCACGCCACGATGACGCTCGCCGCGGTTTGCGGCGTCGATGTCGCCCCGACGCGAGCATTGAAACTTTCGACGGGCCATGCCGTAGCGATCCGCCGGTTCGACCGCGTTGGGGCCTTGAGGCTGCACGCGATGTCCGCCAACGTCGCGCTGCGAGCCGCGGGCGAGGAGCTGGGCTATCCGCAACTGTCTCAACTGCTGCGTCGAGTCGCCCCGGCCGCCGAAATCGCGCAGCAGCAGCAGCAACTCTTTCGCCGGATGGTCTTCAATATCCTGATCGACAACACAGACGATCACGAGAAGAACCATGCCTTGCTGCGGCATGACGACGGCTCCTACCGCCTTGCGCCGGCATACGATGTCGTGCCGTCGGCTCAGGGCCTGGGCTACCAGGCGATCCTGGTCGGAGATGCGGGCGCCGACTCCACGCTGGACAATGCGCTATCGCAGCCTCGCGCATTCGGCATGAACGGCGCCGCTGCCCGAGCCATCGCGAGCGAAATCGCCGGTGAGGTGGAGGGCTGGAAGGAGCACTTCAGAGACGCCGGTGTTTCCGATCGGGACACCGACGTGCTTGCCCAATACATCGACGGCGACAGGCTCGGAGCCCAGCGACGGGAGTTCCTCCAAGTAGCGCCCAAACGATGATTTCAGGGCCTGTTCGGGATTCGCATCGGCTCAGGAATTGGCCCCGGAGCAACCACTCGAATGACGGTCGCCTGGCCACCGCCGCTCAGACAAATGTCTTGCATGAGATGGCAGTGGGTCCGCAAGCGGCGCTCGGCTACCCGCACAAGAACTTCCA
>JAYUHN010000349.1:0-3974 GCA_043766965.1 Ramlibacter sp.
CCATTGGCAGCGGGTCCCCGGGCCCTGGCCGGCCGCCGCCGCCTTGCGCCACCTCGGCCAGTGGTCGCTGGACGACACGGCGCGTTCGTTCGACGCACATGACTGGCATTACCGATTGCGCTTCGATGCGCCCGACGCCGGGCGGCTCGGCGTGGTGCTCGGATTCGACGGGTTGGCGACCCTGGCACAGGCGTCGCTCAATGGCGAGCCGCTGCTGAGTAGTGCCAACATGTTCGTCGCGCACGAATGCGAAGTCGGAATGCTGCTGCGTCGGCACGGCAACGACCTGTCTCTGCGCTTCAGCGCGCTTGACCCCCAACTCAAGCAACGTCGTCCCCGGCCGCGCTGGCGCACTCCGATGGTCGCGCACCAGCAGCTGCGCTGGTTTCGCACCACTTTGCTGGGCCGCACCCCGGGATGGTCCCCGCCCGCAGCCGTGGTGGGGCCGTGGCGCGTCATCTGGCTGGAGCCGCGCGATGGAGACCCGGTCCGGGCCCACCTCGAGACGGCCCTGGACGGCACAGTGGGCGTCGTCAATTGCCGGCTCGACCTTGGTGCAGCACCCGGTGCGGTCGTCGACTTGCGGCTGACACGCAATGGCCGGGTCGTAACCCAGCGGCTCGAACGGGACCAGGCGACCGACGCTTTTGCCGGCCAGTTGCGCTGGCCCGATGCGACGCTGTGGTGGCCGCACACCCATGGCGAGCCGGCGCTTTATCAGGTGAGCGCCGAGGTCACTCGCGGCGTTCGGAACCCTGGTGGCGCGCAGCCACGGGTGCTGGAGCTCGGCCGCATCGGCTTTCGCACGATCGAGCTCGACACAGCCGGCGACAATTTCTCGATATCGGTCAACGGGGTCCGGGTGTTCTGCCGCGGCGCCTGCTGGACTCCACTCGACCCGGTGAGCCTGCGCTCGACGCCATCCGCCTGCCATGCGGCACTCGAGCAGGCGCGCGTTGCGGGCATGAACATGCTGCGGATCGCGGGCACCACCGTTTACGAAGAAGACCATTTCTACGACAGCTGCGACGAACTGGGCTTCCTCATCTGGCAGGACTTCATGTTTGCCAACATGGACTACCCTGCAGACGACGTGTCGTTCGCCGCTTCGGTCGAAGTCGAAGTGCGCCAGCAGCTGCAGCGCCTGCAGGCACGGCCCTGCCTGGCCGTTCTCTGCGGCAACAGCGAAGCCGAGCAGCAAGCCGCAATGTGGGGCGTACCGCGCGAAAACTGGACGTCTTCGCTTTTCAGTGAAACGTTGCCGCGCCTGTGCGCCGAACTCGCGCCGGCAACGCCCTACTGGCCCTCCAGCGCGCATGGCGGCGCGTTTCCGCATCAGGCAAGCGCGGGCACCACGTCCTACTACGGTGTCGGCGCCTACCTGCGCCCATTGGAAGACGCGCGGCGCTCGGAGCTCAATTTCGCTACCGAGTGCCTGGCGTTCGCCAACATTCCTGGCGCTACCGCACTGGCGCGCATGCCCGGGGGGATCGCCACGCGGGTGCCGCATCCGGACTGGAAGCAACGTTCACCGCGCGACCTGGGCGCGGGCTGGGATTTCGACGACGTCCGCGACCATTACCTGCAACTGCTGTTCCAGGTCGACCCGCGGCGACTGCGCGCCGTCGATCATGACCGCTACCTGACGTTGGGTCGGCTGGCCACCGCGGAAGTCATGGCCGCCAGCTTTGCCGAATGGCGCCGGCCCGGCTCGGGTTGCAACGGAGCGCTGGTTCTGATGCTGCGGGACCTGTGGGCCGGCGCCGGCTGGGGCCTGGTCGACGACACCGGTGCGGCCAAGGCCTGCTGGCATTCTTTGAAGCGGGTCCTGCAACCGGTCACGCTTTTTATTACCGATGAAGGTGTCAACGGCCTCTTGGTGCATGTCGTTAATGAAAGCGGACATCCTCAGACAGTCGAAATCGAACTGGATGCCTGGCGCAGCGGCGATGTGAAAGTTGCGGCAGGCAGGCGGATCGTGACGATCTCGCCCCGTGGTGCGAACAGCGTTGCCGCTGTCGGGATGCTGGACCATTTCATGGATCTCGGATACGCCTATCGTTTCGGCCCGCTGCCATGCGACGTGGTGGTGGCCACACTGCGCTCAGCGGGCGGTGCGCAGCTGGCCCGAGCCTTTCATTTTCCCGGCGGTCTGTCCGCGGCGGCCGAGGCCGACGTGGGCCTGGCTGCGGAGATCGTCGTCATCGGCGAGGATGCGGTGGAAGTGGGCCTGCGCACGCGGCGACTGGCGCTCGGCGTGCATTTCGACATCCCCGGATTTACCGCCGACGATGAACATTTCCATCTGCCGCCCGGGGGCGAAGCCCGCGTGACGCTGCGCGGAACCGGTCCCCTGCCGGCCGGTGGCCGGGTGCATGCCGTGAATTCAATCACGCCTGCTCCGATCATGACGGCCGCGGGCGCGCAGGGGAGACCGGTAAATGGTTGAGGCCAATATCACCGTGGCCGCGCCGGCGCCCGTGGTTTTCGGGCCGGCGGGGCGCGCGTGTTTTGGCTGGTTCCACCCACCGGCCTCACCCGCGCGCGGCATCGGCGTGCTGTTGTGCCGCCCGGTGGGCTACGAGGCCCTCTGTGCCTACCGCACGTACACGCAACTGGCGTTGCAGCTGGCGCGGACAGGCTTCCACGTCTTGCGCTTCGACTACGACGGCACTGGCGACTCTGCTGGAGAGGACGCCGACCCAGGCCGGGTGCCGGCATGGGTCGACAGCACCGTGGCCGCTGCCGCCGAACTCAAGCGCCTGGGGGGCGTTTCACGACTGGCCCTGTTTGGATTGCGGCTCGGCGCGACATTGGCTGCCGAGGCCGCTGCACGACTCGGCGGCGTGGAAAGCCTGGTCTTGTGGGCCCCCTGCGGCTCGGGCCGGGCGTTGGTGCGCGAGCTTCGCGCTGCGAACGCCTGCCGCCAGTCCGGTAGCGGTCCTGCGGGGAGCGACGACGTGGAGGCGCTTTCCTGCCTGTATACCGCCCAGACCCTGGAGGCATTGACAGCGCTCGACTGCCACCGGATGGATTCCCCGCCGGCGCGGCGGGCGCTGATCATCGGACGGGACGACATGCCTGCCGATGGCCGCCTGCCGGCACGCTACCGCGAGCTGGGCGTCGACACGACGTTCGCGATGTGGCCAGGCTATCAGGGCATGATGTCCGAGCCGCACGAAGCCGTGCTCGAGTCCGGCACGCTCGACTCCATTGTCGAATGGCTGGTCGAGACCGCATCACAGCGGGCGCCAGCGGTCGAAGCAAATTTGGAAGTGGCGAAATCGCCGGCTTGGCCGCCCGATTACCTGGTCGACGGGATCCGGGAAACCGCGATTGCTTTCGGGCCCGGTGACTCGTTGTTCGGCATTCTGTCCGAACCGGGAGGTTCGCCCCGCGACGCGCGGCGCTGCGAAACGGCGGTCCTGCTGCTGAATGTCGGCGGGCATTACCGGATCGGGCCCAACCGGTTGTACGTCAAGGCGGCGCGGACGCTGGCGGACGCCGGCTATCGGACGCTGCGCTTCGACTTTGCCGGAATCGGCGACAGTGGCAGCGAGGCCTCGTTTTCCCAGCTTGACATGTACTCCACGCGTTGCGTGGCCGACGTGCGCGCCGCGATCGACGCGCTGGCCGCACGCGGCTGCAAGCGGTTCCATGTGATGGGTCTTTGCTCGGGCTCGTATGCGGCGTTCCAGACAGCGCTGGCCGAGCCGAGGGTCAGCGGCCAGATTCTGATGAATTCACGGCTGCTTGAGTGGGACCAGGAAAAAAGCGGGACCTGGCAGAACTCGATGCTGAAGTCCTACAAGTCGACGGGCTACTACCGTCGCGCGTTGCTGCAAGCGAAGGTCTATTCGCGGCTGTTACGCGGCGAAATCGACATCCGCGGCATCGGCGGACGCGTCGCCGTGCTGCTCAAGGTGCGGGTCCAGCGCGCATTCGACCGTCTGCTGGGGATAGTGGCGCCGGAA
>JAYUHN010000350.1:0-3973 GCA_043766965.1 Ramlibacter sp.
CTCGGGCAGCGCCTTCAACGCCTCCACCACGCGCCGGTCCATCAGCCGGAAGTCGCCGGCGCCGGGAGGAATGTCGATCGCGCTGCCCCAGTTGATCAGCCGGTAGAACAGTTTCGCCAGCCGCACGTGCAACTGCGACTGGTCCACCCGCAGCGTGCGCACGCCATACACCACGTCGGCGCCGTCGCGCCAACCCTGCAGCATCGGCGCCACCAACGCCGGCGGATGCTGCCCGTCGGCGTCCATGAACAGGACCACTTCGCCGCTCGCCGCGTCCATGCCAGCCGTCAGGGCCGCTTCCTTGCCGAAGTTGCGCGACAAACGCAGCAGCAGCAGTTCCGGATGCTGCTGCGCAAGCCGGACGGCAATGGCTGCCGTCGCATCGCTGCTGCCATCGTCGACCACGATCAGCTCGACCCGGCCAAACAGCGGCGGCAAGGTCGAAAGCATGATCGCCAGCGTGCTGCCGAGGCTGGCGGCTTCGTTGAAGGCCGGGATCACGCAGGAAACGGATGGCCTTGCAGTGGCGCGCGTGGACATGCTAGACCATCCCTTCGAACATCATCACGTCGACCTCGTCGCCGGCGGCGATGTCGGCCTGCGCGTGGTGCAGGACGATGAGTCCGTTCGCCTGCACCATGGAACTCAACACGCCGGACCCCTGGTTGCCGGTGATGCGCACCGACAGCGCGCCCGCCATGCTCCGGGTCACGATGCCGCGCTGGTATTCGGTGCGCCCGGGCTTCTTGCGGATCGCTTCCTCGCTGCGCGCCTTCAGCAGCGGGGGCGCGACGCCATGCGCGCCCATCATGCGCAGCAGGGCCGGCCGCACGAACGCGAGGAACGTGACCATCACCGCCACCGGATTGCCGGGCAGGCCGAACAGCACCGCGTTGCCGATGCGCCCGACCGCCATCGGCCGGCCCGGCCGCATCGCGATGCGCCAGAAAGCGACGTCGCCCAGCTTCTTCATCATGGCCCGGGTGTAGTCGGCCTCGCCGACACTGACGCCACCGCTGGTGACGATCGCGTCCGCATGCTGCGCCGCTTCGGTGAACGCGGCGTCGAGCAAAGCCGGCTCATCCCGCACCACGCCCATGTCGATCACCTCGCAGCCCAGCCGCGTGAGCAGGCCTGACACCGTGTAGCGATTGCTGTCGTAAACGGCGCCCTCGCGCGGCGTGTCGCCCAGGCTCAGGATTTCGTCGCCGGTGGAGAAGTAGGCGACCCGAAGCCTGCGCCGGACGGTCACCGATGCGACGCCGAGGCTTGCGATGAGGCCCACCGCCGCGGGCAGCAGACGCTCCCCCTGGCGCAGGGCTGGCTGCCCGGCATGGAGGTCCTCGCCCTTCAGCCGCCGGTTGTCGCCGGCCCGCAGCAGCCTGGCTGGAATGCTGATCGCCTGATCGCGCACCGTCACCAGTTCCTGGGGCACGACCGTGTCCAGCCCGGCGGGCATGATGGCACCGGTCATGATCTTGACGCACTGTCCGGCGCCGACGCTGCCTTGCCATGCCTGGCCCGCCAGGGCGGTTCCTGCGATCCGCAGCAGCAACGACACGTCGGGGCGCAAGGCGAAACCGTCGAACGCGTAGCCGTCCATCGCGGAGTTGTCGTGCGGCGGCACGCTGATGGGAGAGACCAGGTCCTGCGCCAGAACCCGGCCGAGCGCGTCGAACACGCCGACCTGTTCGGTCCCATGCACCGGCTCGACCAGCTGTGCCAGGAACACATTGACGTCGTCGGCGCGGAGGGCCTGCGGGTCGTAGCCCTGCAGTTGCGCCGCGATCTGCGCGATGCTTTTCATCGCGATTCGAGCTGGTGCAGTTCGGCCAGCGTGTTGGCGTTGAAAAACGCCCGCGCTTCATCGCCGGGACCGTCGAACGGGACGATCACGGTGCGGTGCTGCGCCGTCCAGGCATCGATCTTGCGGCCGCCGCCATGGGTGAAACGTATCAGGCTTTCGAGCAGTTCCACCCGCAGCAGGCAGAACACCGGCTGGGGCCGCAGCTGGCCATCCGCTTCAGGCGCAGCGGCCATCGCGATCTCCGCGCCATCCACGGTCGCCGCACGCGCCAGCCGCGCGACCAGGTCGGTCGGGAACAGCGGCGTGTCGCATGGCACGGTGACCAGCCATGGGGTTTCGCAGCGCTCCAGGCCCGTCAGGAAACCGGCGAGGGGCCCGGCGTAGTCGGCCAGCACGTCGGGCCAGACCGGCGCGCCGAAGGCCTCGTACGCCGACAGGTTGCGGTTGGCGTTGACCATCATCTCGCCCACCTGGGGCTGCAGCCGCATCAGCGTGTGCAGCGCCAGGGGAATGCCGTTGAAGTTCTGCAGGCCCTTGTCGACCCCCCCCATACGGGAACCGCGGCCACCCGCCAGCACCAGGCCCGTGATCTCCGATGGGTTCACCACTCAGCCTCCGATGTAGCTCATCTCGACGCGGCGAGCGCCCGTGCCGGTGTCCGGCGCCATCGTGCTGCGCAGTTCCGAGTAGCGGTCGCTGCGGCCATGCCAGATCTGTCCGATCGCCGAAGCAAGCTGCTCGTCGCTGGCGCCGCCGCGGACCAGGGACCGCAGGTCATGGCCGCGGCTTGCGAACAGGCACAGGTACAACTGTCCTTCGGTGGACAGCCGGGCCCGGTTGCAATCGCCGCAAAAAGCCTGGGTGACGCTGCTGATCACGCCGATTTCTCCGGCTGCGGCGAGGTGCGTGCCGTTCGCGTCCGCATAGCCCCACCGTTGCGCCGTCTCCCCGGCAGCCGACGGCTCCAGCTGCACCAGCGGCAGTTCGGAACGGATGCGCTGCACGACTTCGGCCGATGGCATCACTTCGTTCATGCGCCAGCCGTTGGTGGCGCCAACGTCCATGTACTCGATCAGGCGCAGCACGATGCCGCTGCCCATGAAATGGCGCGCCATGGGCAGGATCTCGTGGTCGTTGGTGCCCCGCTTGACGACCATGTTCACCTTGATCGGCCCGAGACCCGCTGCGCGTGCGGCATCGATCCCCCTGAGCACTTCGGCGACCGGAAAGTCGACGTCGTTCATGGAGCGAAATACCGCGTCGTCCAGCCCGTCCAGGCTGACCGTCACGCGCTGCAGTCCGGCCGCCTTCAACGATGCGGCCTTGCGCGCAAGCAGCGAACCGTTGGTCGTCAACGTGATATCGAGCGGGTTCCCGTCGACCGTGCGCAGCGCGGCGAGCTGTTCGACCAGGATCTCGATGTTCTTGCGCAACAACGGTTCGCCGCCGGTCAGGCGGATCTTGCGCACGCCGTGTGCGACGAATTGCCCGGCGATGCGCGTGATCTCCTCGAACGTCAGCAGGTCGGCGTGCGGCAGGTACGGATAGTCCTTGTCGAACACTTCCTTGGGCATGCAGTAGCTGCAGCGGAAATTGCAGCGGTCGGTCACCGAAATGCGCAAGTCGCGCAGCGGCCGGCCCAACCGATCACCCAACAAACCGGTGGGCGGCGTCAACAGCTGCGGAATGCGCGGCACGGCTGAGGCGTAGCGGTGGTCCGCCAGAGGGATGACTTTTTCGGCCATGGCGTCATTGTGCCTGCGCAACCGGTGCGCCTGCACGCCTGGCAGGATGACCCTGGCCGGCGCGGGCTCTCAGCGTGCCAGCAGTGCCGCTTGCCGCGCGGCCACCGCTGGGGTGGCTGGTGGCATCCGGCCGGCCAACGCCTGCGCCCGGCGCGCGCCGGTAAAGCGTTTGTGCCAGTACGCGATGGCCATGTCTTCCATGCGCACCTTGGCGCCGCTGCGCGGTGCGTGTATGAAACGGCCCTCTCCGACGTAGATGCCGACATGCGAGTACTGCCGCCGTTGGGTGTTGAAGAACACCAGGTCGCCGGGCAGGAGTTCATCGCGCTCGACTTTCATCAGACCGGCGGCGCTGGCCTGTTCGTCGGCACTGCGTGGCAGCGGCAAACCCAGGCTGAGGTCAAAAATGTGGCGCGTGAAA
>JAYUHN010000351.1:0-3971 GCA_043766965.1 Ramlibacter sp.
GTTTCCGGCTCGATGGACGAAGCGCGAAAAGACCTGGCCAAGCGCTTTTTCATCCTGCTGTACCTGTTCCTGACCCGGCACTACCAGCAGACCGACGTGATCTTCATCCGCCACCACACCCAGGCGGCAGAAGTCACCGAGGACGAATTTTTCCACGCCACGGAAAGCGGCGGCACCGTGGTGTCGAGTGCGCTGACGCTGATGCACGAGATCATCCGGGCCCGCTATGCCTCGAGCGAGTGGAACATCTACGGCGCCCAGGCCTCCGACGGCGACAACTGGCAGCAGGATTCTTCCAAGTGCCGCGAGCTGCTGGACAGCAAGCTGTTGCCGCTGTGCCGCTATTTCGCCTATGTCCAGGTGGCCGACGAAGACCAGAATCTGTGGGAGGAATACACCCGCGTGCGCGACGCCAATCCGCACTTCGCCATGCAGAAGATCGTCACACCGTCGCAGATCTTTCCGGTGTTCCGCGACCTGTTCAAGAAGACGCCAAGCCCGGCATGACCGGAGAAAAAGGGACTCGATCATGAGTGAACCCGCAGTCACCCGCCTCGAACGCCTGCCGAATCCCTCGGACTGGACCTTCGAGCTGATCGAAACCTACTTCGACGCGATCAAGAAGACGGCCCAGGGCTTCGGACTGGACACCTACCCGGTGCAGCTCGAACTGATCTCGGCCGAACAGATGCTCGACGCCTACGCGTCGGTCGGCATGCCGGTGAACTACCGGCACTGGTCGTTCGGCAAGCAGTTCATCTCCAGCGAGAAGAACTACCGGCGCGGTCACATGGGGCTGGCGTACGAGATCGTCATCAACTCGGACCCCTGCATCGCCTACCTGATGGAAGAAAACACCATGCCGATGCAGGCGCTGGTGATGGCGCATGCCTGCTTCGGCCACAACTCGTTCTTCAAGGGCAACTACCTGTTCCGGATGTGGACCGATGCCAGTTCCATCATCGACTACCTGGTCTATGCCAAGGCCTACATCAGCGAGTGCGAGGAGCGCCACGGCCAGGACGCGGTCGAGGAGATCCTGGATGGCTGCCATGCGCTGATGCACTACGGTGTCGACCGCTACCGGCGGCCGCAAAAGCTCTCTCTGGTCGAGGAAGAATTGCGGCGCAAGGACCGCGAGGCGTACCTGCAGCAGCAGATCAACGACATGTGGCGCACCTTGCCGCGAAGCCCGGGCAAGCAGGCCAAGAAGGAAAACCGGCGCTTTCCGGAAGAGCCGCAGGAAAACCTGCTGTATTTCATCGAGAAGAACGCGCCGCTGCTGGAGCCCTGGCAGCGCGAGATCGTGCGCATCGTGCGCAAGGTGGCCCAGTACTTCTATCCGCAGCGCCAGACCCAGGTGATGAACGAGGGCTGGGCCACGTTCTGGCACTACACCTTGCTGAACAAGATGTACGACCAGGGACAGCTGGCGGACGGCTTCATGATCGAATTCCTCAGCTCGCACACCAACGTGGTGTTCCAGCCGCCGGTGACCCATCCCGGCTACAGCGGCATCAACCCCTATGCGCTCGGCTTCGCGATGTTCACCGACCTGCGGCGCATGTGCGAAGAGCCGACCGACGAAGACCGCGCCTGGTTCCCGGAAATCGCCGGCACCGACTGGTTGAAGACGCTCGACTACGCGATGCGCCACTTCAAGGACGAAAGCTTCATCGGCCAGTACCTGTCGCCGCGACTGATGCGCGAGCTGCGCCTGTTCTCGATCGTTGACGACGCCTCGTCGCGCGAACTCGAAGTGGCCGCCATCCACGACGACTCGGGCTATCGCCGGGTGCGCGAGGCACTGGCGCGCCAGCACGACCTCAACTGGCGCGAGCCCAACATCCAGGTCTGGAACGTGAACCTGCGCGGCGACCGCTCTTTGACGCTGCGCCACACCCGGCACAACGACCGGCCGCTGGACAACAGCGCCGAAGAAGTTGTGAAGCACGTGGCGCGCCTGTGGGGCTTCCGGGTCCGCCTGGAAAGTGTCGATGACCACGACCGGGTGCTGCAGCACTGGGAAGTGACACCGACGCCTCATGCCTAGTGAGGGTCGGGTGCACAGGGCGGCCTCACCACGCGGCCGCCCCGTGGCCGCGACGGTCCGCGAAGTCGGCCTGCGCGACGGCCTGCAAAGCATCGCCCAGGTCATGCCGACCGCGCAAAAGCTGGAATGGATCCGCGCTGCCTACGACGCCGGCCAGCGCGAGATCGAGGTCGGCTCGTTCGAGCCGCCGCGGCTGCTGCCGCAACTGGCGGACACGGCCGACGTGCTGGCCTTCGCGCTGACTCTTCCGGGGCTGGTCGCTTCGGTCCTGGTGCCGAACCTGAAGGGAGCGGAGCGCGCCATCGATGCGCAGGCCGCTCTGATGCTGTTGCCTTTGTCCGCCAGCCACGCGCACAGCCTGGCCAACCTGCGCAAGACGCCCGACGAGGTCGTGGCCGAGATCGGCCGCATCTGCGCCGCCCGGGATGCGGCCGGCTCGCGGACGCTGGTCGAAGTCGGCATCAGCACCGCGTTCGGTTGCACCATCCAGGGCGAGGTCGAACCGGCCGAGGTGCTGCGGCTGGTGCATGCCGTGCTCGACCTCGGGGTCGACCGCGTCGGCCTGGCGGACACGGTGGGCTATGCCGACCCGGGCATGGTGCGCAAGTTGTTCGAACTGGTGCTGCCGGTGGCCGGAGACAAGCTCAATTGCGGCCATTTCCACGACACGCGCGGCATGGGACTGGCGAACGTTTATGCCGCGCTCGAAGTGGGCATCTCTCGCTTCGATGCCTGCCTCGGCGGGATCGGTGGCTGCCCCCATGCACCCGGGGCCAGCGGCAACGTCGCCACCGAAGACCTCGCCTACATGCTGGCCAGCATGGGCATCGCCACCGGCCTCGATGTCGACCGGCTGCTCGTCCTGCGCGAGCGGCTGGCCGGCTGGCTGCAAGGCGAGACCTTGCATGGCTCGCTCTGGCGGGCCGGATTGCCCAAGACAATGCGGCGGCGGGGCCGGTTGACGGCACCGGTCGCCGTGTGAGTCCTTCCATGCCCGCGCATGCCGGCACGGCGCCTCAGCCCCTCGCCGGCTTGCGCGTGATCGAGTGCACCCACATGGTGATGGGTCCGACCTGCGGCATGGTGCTGGCCGACATGGGCGCGGAGGTGATCAAGATCGAGCCGGTCGACGGCGACCGCACCCGGCGCCTGCTCGGGGCCGGCTCCGGTTTTTTTCCGATGTTCAACCGCAACAAGAAGAGCATCGGCATCGACCTGCATCGTGCTGAAGGTGCGGCGGTTGCGCGCCGGCTGGCTTCGACCGCCGACGTGGTGGTGGAAAATTTTAAACCGGGGACGATGACCAGGTACGGCCTGGACTACGAGGCCTTGTCGAAGGTCAACCCGCGCGTCATCTACGTCAGCCACAAGGGCTTCCTGCCCGGGCCGTACCAGCACCGCACGGCGCTCGACGAAGTGGTGCAGATGATGGGAGGGCTGGCCTACATGACAGGGCGTCCCGGCGATCCGCTGCGCGCGGGCACCAGCGTCAACGACATCATGGGTGGCCTGTTCGGCGCCATCGGCGCACTCGGCGCGCTGATCCAGCGCGGCATCACCGGCAAGGGCATGGAGGTGCAGTCGGCGCTGTACGAGAACAACGTGTTCCTGATGGGCCAGCACATGCTGCAGTTCGCCATGACGGGCAAGCACCCGGCCCCGATGCCGGCGCGCGAGAGCCCGTGGGCCGTCTATGACGTTTTCACGGTGAAGGACGGTGAGCAGATCTTCCTGGCGGCCGTGAGCGACGCCCAGTGGCTGACCTTCTGCGATGCGCTCGGCCTGGCCGACCTGAAGGCCGAGCCCGGACTGGCCACCAACAACCAGCGCGTGCACGAACGGCCGCGGCTGCTTGCTGCTTTGCGTGAGCGGCTGGTGCACCGCGGCGCCGGCGAGCTGGCAGCGGCGATGGAGCATG
>JAYUHN010000352.1:0-10504 GCA_043766965.1 Ramlibacter sp.
GCCAGGCGGAAGTTGTCCGGGAAATATTCGCGCACGCAAAGCGGCATCTGCACCAGCAGTTCGCGCGGCTTGTTCCGGTCGCCCCACGATGTCCGGCGCACCCGGAACGACACCGGGAACACGCCGAAGATCGACTGCATGCCGAGCTGCGCGAGGCGCATGCCCACGTCGTAATCCTCGGTCAGGCTGGCAGTGTTGAACGGCTTGTTGTGGGTGGCGCCGATCAGGCTGCGCATGGCCTTGCGCGAAAAACAGGTGCCGACCCCGGCCGACGGCACCATGCCGGAAACGCTTTCGCGCACCACCATTTCCTTCTGGTGGCTCTCCGCGAATTCGTCCATGTAAGTGCCAGCTACCAGTTCGTACCACTCGCGTTCGAGCGACGCCACCGGCAGCTGGATCATGTCCTTGCGCGGCAGCAGGTAGTTGAAGAACTTCAGCTCGATCGGGTGCAGCACGTCTTCGCTATCGTGCAGCACGATGCCCGCGAACTCGATGCCGTTTTCAAGTTCGTAATTGAAGATGTCCTCGACCACGAAATTCAGGCAGTCGGCCTTGGAAGTCGGCCCCGGATGCGGCACTTCGACCCGGCGCACGTGCGGGTAGCGCTTTTTCATGCGCTCGACTTCTTCGATCGTGGCCGGGTCGTTCACATAGGTGCCGACGAACACGATGTAGTTCTGGTATTCGAGCACTTCCACCATGTTTCGCACCATGGCTGCGATCACGTCGTGTTCCTGCCAGGCCGGAATCATGATGGCCAGGGGTTGCTCTCCGCGCTCCAGCAGCTGAGCGGCCGTCAGCTTGGAATAATTGCGGCGCTGCGAGGTGACGGAGCGGAACAGCCTCCGACCCCAGTACCAGATGTCGATGAACAGGTCATCGAGCGACGAGACGAAGATGACGATGGCGACGATGGCCGCAAGGATCTCCAGGCCGGCGTAATAGTCGGCGATGAGCAGGTCCCAGGTCATGGCACGCCCTAGCGACCTGTGGCGTCAGAGTTCCGCACTGTTGCTCTTGCGCCGCCGGACCCGGCTGGCGTAGACCAGAAGCGCAATGAAGAACGCGACCACCAGGATCGGCAGCAGCCACCAGTAGGTGCGCTCAATGAACGACGGCCGGGCCTCGCGCAGGCGCCCCTGCCCGGTCGGGTCGATGGTGTTCAGTTCGCTGCGCAGGCCGGTGGCCCCGATGATCGCGACGTTGCCGTCGGACAGCTGCATCGGCTTGTCCATCGGCGGCGCCTGGGTTCCGAGAGTACGGTACGAGGCGCCCATGTCGTTGCCGACCGTGGTGACTTCGAGCAGGCCGATCTGGTTCAGGCCGCTGACGTCGACCAGCGGCTTGTCACCGCTGCCGGGCAGGTAGAGGCGGCCGCCGTCGATTTTGGCGTCGCTCCTGTTGGCGTCCTGCAGCGGCAGGTCCATCGACAGGAACGGACCGTCGATCTTCGGCTGCGTGCCATCCGCCACGACGGTGAACCTGGCGTTGATCGGCGACACGCCGGTGGTTGCAGCCAGCCGGATCACCCTGGGCAGCGAGTTTTGCGCATCGTTCAGGTAGCTGGCGGGAACCAGCACCATGCCGCTGGCGGCAAAGCGCGACATCAATCCGGAGAAATCGCTGCCGGCCTCGATCTTCTCCAGCAGCATGTGGCTGCTGGCAAGAACCGAAACCGGATAAGGCTCGGGCGTCTCGCGGCACCGGTCGCTGGCGAGCTGGCGCGTGAACGACACGCGGATCACATTGCGCGCGGCCAGCGCATAGCGCGGGATCGGCGCGACAATGCGTTCGCGCCGTCCGGTTGCTTCCATTTCCTTGGCGCCGAGCAGCACCTCGTTCAGGAACACCGACGCCACCGGCGGTGTGCGTGCGGCGCTGGGAGCGGCGGCGACGTCGATCACCAGGGTGCCCGGACCGCGTCCGTCGGCAGCGACCGAACCGATGTCGAAGGTGGCGTTCCAGTCAGCGTGGGCCAGCACGTCGAAGCTGCCCGGCTTGGCGCCGAGATACTTCAGCGACACGGCGGTCATGTCGCTGCGCGGCTCGTCGGCGGCCTGGATGATCACCGAGGACGACGCGGCAACCTGCTGCCAGATCTGCGTGAACAGGCCGGCCGCCTTGGCCCCCGCATCCGGCGCAACCACGATCGTCGGACGACCGAACACGTTGCTGAGCCGCACTTCCTTGGACGCCAGCGGCTTGCCCCATGGATCCAGGGCCTTGCTGCGCCACTCGCCGTACGGCGCCACCGCATCCGGCGAACTGGTCTGGATCTGGCCCCGCAGCGCCTCGAAGTTGCCGCCCATCGCGGCTGCGAAGCTGCCGTCCGCGATCACGATGTCGGCCTGCAGCGGGCCGGCCGCGCCGAGCGCCATCAGCGCGCCGATTTCGGCCGTGTCCTTGATCTTGTGCTGTTCCGCGTCGCCGAGACTGGCGAACGCGGGGATGCCGCGCAGCGCGACCGGGATGCTGATTCCGCGCATGTCGATGACGTCGCCGACAGCCGGCAAGGCCCGGATCTTCGGACGCTTGCCCGCGCGCTCGAGAGCGACGCCGACCCGCCAGGCCGAGTCGTAGGCTTCCGTCGACAGCTTGCTGGCCGCGACCAGGATGGTGGGGACGGAAGGCAGCGACGACCAGGCTGTGCTCAAGTCCCGCACCGCCGAACCGTCGTAGCGGTAGCTGAAGCGGGTCGTGGGCTCGATGCGCAACAGATTGCCGGGCGTGCGCGCATCCGCGCAGGTGTTCTCGCGACCGACCGCGGTCCGCCAGTCGATGTTGAATCGCACGAAGCCGCTGGGCCGCGGGCTGCCGTCGATGGCCAGCGCGAAGCTGGCGTCGCCGCGCTCGGCGGTGAATGACTGCGCCGAGACCGGATAGCCGTCGATCGACAGGATCATGGTCGTGCGGCCGCCGTCAGCGCGCACATAGTTGGCATTCATCTGCAGCGCGGCACTTTGCAGGGGTACACCGGTCGGCACCGGCAGGTAGATCTCGCGCAGTGTGTCCGGGTACCCCATCACCACCGGCCCGGTAAACCCCAGGTCGGCAAAGCTGACACTGCGCGGAATCCAGTTGTCAGCGCTCAGCCGGCGAAAGACGTCGGCCGGGGACGTCCCCTGTGCCGCCGGCGCCGGCTGCATGGGTTGGGTCAAAGCCAGCACCGGCAGGACCGCCGCCGCCGCCGCAACGATCAGCCGCCGGAGATGCGGCGCGCAAGCCGATTGACACTGGAGCAATGTGTTCATGGCAGACCTACCTTTTATTGCTTTACTGAGGCGTGAGAACGCGTAACCCTTCAACCCGCAGACAGGACGCCAGCCATCGAAGGCGGGCGCCCGTTTGCGACCCTTTACGACTACTGCACCTTGCTTGGCGCGACCCAGGTGAACCCAAGCTGTGTAATTCCGTCCATCACCTTCTGGAAGTCCGCAAAACCAGGCACGCCCAGTTCGGGTTCAAGCCAGAACGGGTGGAAAAAGAAGGAAGCGAAACCGTCGCGAACCGTCAGCGCGAACTGCGCGTTGGTCAGGATGTCTTGCGACGTGTAGTTGTAGTTGGAGGTCGGGTCGATCGTGTGGATGTCGTACTCGATGTTGCCCAGGCTTTCCGGCAGCACGCGCTGGCCGTAATAGTCTTTCTGGATCACGTACGGATAGATCTGGCCCACGGAAAAGTCCTTGCTGACCGCGGCGGTGAGGTTGGGCTGGTCAGCGGTGTAGTACACGACGCGCTGATAAGTCGTCCGGAACACCTGGGAGGCCGCCTTGGAGCTAAGCGCCGATCCCTGGTAATGCGGCGCTTCCCACGCCACCGGAGCGTAGCCGTTGTTGACCAGGTCGGTCACGCCCGCGTTCAGGCGTCCCAGCGCCCAACTGGTCGAGTCTTCACCGACGGGCGTGTTGGCGACGATGTTCCAGAATTCATAGTCGTCGCCGCTGACACCGGTGTGCGGGTTCTTCATCTTGCCGTATTGGTGGGTGTAGCCGTGCATCACGATCTCGCCGCCGCGGGCCTTGGCGTAATCGAGCGACTTCTTCAGGTTCGTCGCCTGCGCCAGGGGAACGTACTGCGCCACGCCGCCGTTGTAGGCCCCGAGCGGATCGGCATAGTACGGAATCGTGGCGACCGAGAACGGGATGTTCTTTCCGTACAGGTAGTCGCTGAGCGTCTTCATCGACTGGACGCTGACCAGCGCGCCGACGTCTTCCAGCCGGACCAGCGCCTGATGTCGTTCCGGATGGTTGACCCCCAGCATGTCGTGCAGCAGATCGGTCAGGACGAGGTAACGGTCCCGCGGGCCGATGTAGCTGAATGGAAGGTCGGCGACGTACCAGAAGTTGCCGGAGCGTACGACGTAGGGCGCCGCTTGACCGCTCTTCGGATTCGACATCGTCACCAGTGCCGTGGCCTTGGCTGCATCGGTCACGCCGGTGACGCCGACATCCGGGTCCGCATTGACGGCGCCGGTCGCACTGTCGTACTGGTAGTACTTGACGAAGGCCTTGTTCTTGTACGAGATGGTGTCGTAGAAACCAGGCGCTGGGTTGGTGGAACTGGGTGCCGCGTTCAGGCCGCTCAGGCCCCAGAAGCCGAAGCCACGGGTCGCCTGGAAGTTATAGGCCGAGTTCCAGGCCAGGCTCCAGATGTTGTACTTGAACCAGACCAGCGATTTCTGGGTGGTCGCAGCGTCCGACAGAAAAGCCGCCGGCAACTGGTTGTCGTAATACGAGCCAAGATAGAAGGTCGTGTCGTAGCCGTTGATCTTGCCAGCCGTGTAGTTCTGCACCGGGACCAGGTCGACCTGGGCGTTGAAGTGCCCGAGCAGGTTCCGCAGCATGATCGCGTACGAGAACCCCATCTTCTCGAACTGGGTTCCGGCCGGGGCGTCGTAGAGGACCAGCGTTTTCGGAACCAATGTCTGGGCCTGGGCGGGAGCAAACCCCGCCGCGAGCAGCAGGGAGAGTGCGAATGCAAACGCGCGCAGCAGGCATTTCATGATTTCTTCCCCTTGCCGTCGTTTTTGCCATCCGAGTCGTCCCTGGTGATGTCTTTCTTGTTGTGTCCCTTGTGGTGGTGGGCCCGGATTTCACGCTTGATCTCGTTGTCGTCCATGCCGCCCTGCACCTTTACCTGGTTCGAGCCCGGCGGCAGTGGAGGCGGCTTGACGCCCTCGGCGCCGGCCTGCGTTGCCGCTGCCGCGAGGAGACACGCAAGCGCGGCTCCGGCCAGGGTTGTCGCCCGGCCGCTGCCGATGTGTTCAGGTGGTCGGTTCATGTGGCGCTCCGGACGATTGAAAAAATATGTTCAAGCGACGGCCGCTTGTGCAACCGATCCCAGCAGATGGGTGGCGAGGGTGTCGACGATGCGCCGCGAGGCCTGGCCGTCCCCGTACGGATTGGCCGGCTGCTGCATGCGGCGGTAGGCCAGCTCGTCATGCATCAGCCTGCGAACTTCGCGGACGATGGCGGCTCGCCCTGGGCCGACGATTGCGGCGCAGCCTGCCTCGACGGCTTCGGGGCGCTCGGTCTCCTGGCGCAAAACCAGAACGGGAACGCCGAAGGTCGGCGCTTCTTCCTGCAATCCGCCTGAATCGGTGAGGACCAGCGAGGCGTTGACAAGCGCCTGCTGCATCGCAAGGTAGTCCATCGGCGGCACCAGCCTGACGTTGTCGATGCCGGACAGGATCGACTGCGCGGCGATCTGCACCACAGGATTCAGGTGCACCGGAAAAACGATTTCAGCGCTGCTGTGCTCACTGGCGATGTCGGCGACCGCGTGGAAGATGTCTTCCATCTCGGCGCCCCAGTGCTCGCGGCGATGCACCGTCACCAGGATGTGGCCCCGACCCTGCACCGTGCGCTTGATCCCCCGGTGCGCCACCGCCCAGTGCTGGGCGTCCACCACCGTATTGCCAGTGAGCTGGACCAACTCCTGCGCGATGCCTTCGCTGCGCAGCGCCGCGCACGCGCGCTCGGTCGGGGCGAAATGATGCCGGGCCAGGCGACTGATCATCTGCCGCAGTCCCTCTTCGGGAAAAGGCCGCGACAGGTTGTTGGTGCGCAGCCCCGCTTCCACGTGGGCGATGGGAACCTGCCGGTAGAACGCGGACAACGCGCCCAGAAACGCGCTTTCGGTGTCGCCCTGCACCACGCACATGTCGAACTGCTGCGCGGCCATGACGGCGTCGAGCTGGGACCTGCACTCGACGCTGAATTGCTGCAGGGACGAACCCTCCCGCGTGAGCCGGATGTCGGGCTCGATGTCGAAGCAGCGCAGGATGTGCTCGGCCATGTCGGCGTGCTGTCCGGTGTGGATCCACCTGACGTCGGCCCAATCCTGGAGCTTCAACGCGTGGTACACGGGCGCGAGCTTGATGATCTCGGGCCGGGTTCCACTGACGAGCGCGACTACTGGCTTTTGCACAAGTTCCCCCCGGTCGACAAATGCAATCGGAAGTGACGAAGGATGAGTTGTGAAACTGCGAACAGAGCAGAGCACGCTGACGTTTCGACACATGACTCGCGAATCGCGCCCTGACCGCTAACTGGCTCGCTATCGAGGCATTCGACGGCAACGATGTCGGGCGCTGGGGCCATTGCGTGTTTCAGGGTGTATGTTTCAAACTCGACACTAATTTAGGTTTTGTAACGAATTTGGCTCGACGGAGACGCCCGCGTTCGGGCGTAGGACCGTGCCTACCGTTTATCGCTGGATGGACCACCTGCACGTAGGGTTCAGGCTCACGCAACAAAGAAAAAGGGCCTGCATCGGTGAAACGATGCAGGCCCTGGATACGAGAAGAAAAATGACTGGTGCGGCTGGCAGGAATTGAACCCACGACCCCTTGGTTCGTAGCCAAGTACTCTATCCAACTGAGCTACAGCCGCGCAGCCAGAAATTATAGCAGTCCGAACAGGAACAGCAGCGTCACTCCAAGCGACAGCAGGATCGACCCCAGCCAGCCAAGGCGATTGGAGAAGGACAGGAACATGTGTCGCGTCGGCGGTTATCTGTTCGTCGAATTCGCAGAGGTCGTCGGCCGGATCCTGTCGCTGTCGGCCTGGGGCTTGCGGCGCAGACCCAGCAGACCGGCAAGTGCAAGCAGGCCCAGCCAACCGTAGTCACGGTCTCCGTCGCGGTTCTCGGTCGACGATGTCCTCACATCCTCGTCGGCACAGCCTCATGGACAGACAAGACCTTGATCGACTCCGGCAAGTTCTACCCCGCCGAAGCGAAGAATCCTGAAGCCCGCTTGCGCTACTACGCGCAGCAGTTCCCGATGGTCGAGGTGGACGCGAGTTACTACGCCATCCCGACTCCGGCCACGGCGCAGGCATGGGCGGCGCGCACACCAGCCGATTTCACCTTCAACGTCAAGGCGTTCCGGCTGTTCACCAGGCACCAGACAGATCCCAAGTTCCTGGAAAAGGACATCCGCGAAGCGCTACCCCCGAGCGCCAAGAAGATGCTTTATTACCGGGATGTGCCCACGGAGATCCTCGACGAGTTGTGGCGACGGTTCAAGCTGGCACTGTTACCGCTTGCGCGAAACGCAAAGCTGACGGCCGTGCATTTTCAGTTCGCGCCCTGGGTGATCAACGACCGCAACGGCATCGCCCATGTCATCCGATCGGGCTCACAGCATTCCCTTCAATTTCAGAAGTCCGAATGCCGCAACCGTCGTGGCATCCTTGATCGTTCCGTCGCGAATCATCTCTTCGACCGCGCGCACCTCAAAGGCTTTGGCCACCAACCCTTGCTCTTCCGCGTCCACGTGCGCTTCTTGCTGCTGGAGCTCACTCGCCAGGAAGAGGTCATAGGCCTGGGTCGAGTAACCGTATCCGAGGAACAGCCGACCTGCGTGAACCATCGAAGCAGCGACCAGCCCGGTCTCTTCACGGAGTTCGGCCTTCGCGAGAGTCAGCGCATCAGCGCTGTCATTTTCCCAGGAGCCCTGCGGAAGTTCTCAGAATCGCTTGCCGACCGGGTATCGATACTGTTCCACAAAGCATACATGCTCTTGACGAACAGCGGCGATAACGGCGAAATCAGCCTTTTCGACCACCCCATAAAGCCCGTGACTCCCGTCTGCTCGAACAATGGAGTTTTCTCGAACGGTCATCCCCCAGTTCTGGTGGAAGGTGGCACTTGAAACGACCTGTATTTCGGGCTTTGGCATGAGCGCTCTCCGGGTAGATAGTGGCGGCTAGCCGCCAAGGCGTGGCCATACATTCATGACAACGCAATTGAGTCAGCTGATGACCACACTACAAACGGGGTGCTGAAGGAGGCTGGTGTTCCGAAATGTCAGGCGCGTCACACGGTGAATGCTGAGATGCCCGGCGCGCCCTGCGGCGGTCTACGGAGCCAGGCACCAATCTGAAAGTGGCCAACGATGAGACTCGTCGACTCCGTTGCCTCGCGGCCAATTCTTTCAACGAGCGTCTCCAGTCCAACCTGCGTGGCCGTTGCAACGCCCAACCGAACCATCTCGGGCAACAGCGTTG
Organism: Ramlibacter sp.; assembly: GCA_043766965.1. Taxonomy (GTDB): domain Bacteria; phylum Pseudomonadota; class Gammaproteobacteria; order Burkholderiales; family Burkholderiaceae_C; genus Ramlibacter. The sequence goes on from JAYUHN010000352.1 coordinate 8,517, forward strand.
CGATGAGTTCCTTGAACATCTCGAGCCAAGGCAAAGCGACCGGCATGCCGCCAGCGGGGGCTTCGAGCCGCATCGTTGGTGCGCCCAGGCCGGCACCCACAAAGGCTGCATGTAGCTTTGTCCCCATCTGGGTTTCAGTGCCGTGTAGGCGCATGGTGTCGGCGCCCCATTGGCAACACTGGTCAAAAGTCGGAACCGGCGGGATCGATGCCAGGCCGCTCCAATCGATTTCGTGAAAGACGAGAAGCCCTCCGGGACGCAAGTGCGTAGCGAGTCGCCTGAGAACGTCGGCCGGATCGTTCTGGAACTGCAGCACGTAACGCCCGACCACGGCATCGAAAGGTCGATCGAAGGACATCTCGGCCGGATCTCCCTCGTGAAACGTCACATTGTTCAGCCCACGAGCGGCCGCGCGCGCATTAGCCACTTTGACCGCGGCTGCCACGCGGTCAACGCCGACGACTCCGCCAGAACTGCCGACCAGCTCGGCAGCGAGAAAGGCAACGTCGCCGGCACCACTGCCGACGTCGAGCACGCGCATACCCGGAGTAATCCCAGCGGCTTGAAGGAAGCGCTTGGTCGTTGGGTCGATGAGCGTAGCTTGCGCTTGAAGGCGCGCTACCTCTTGGTCAGAGTGTCCCAGGATGTATTCGGACCGAGTTGCACCTTCGTTCATAAACCCCCTTCCAACGTAAGTATCCATCAAGGCTGGTCTTGTTGCGTTCGCGCGCTAGAGCGTCGCGAAACCCGTGAGCTTCAAGCGGACCTGGATCCTAATAATGCTGTCCTCCAGCTTCGCGCTGTAGTCAGCTTGCGTCATGCCGCCGAGGTCGCCCATCAACTTTCGGATTGTCGAGCCTGCCTTGATCCCTGACGTTGTCTGCTGAAAATGTAGCTCCGCATACACGACGGATGGAACGTGCAGTTCCATCGGAACGAGCTCCAGTGCCTTGAGCCAAAACTTATCAAAATCTGGACGCACCGCATTCTTCTTGTCCTCGTCCCAAAGAATGTTCGTGTCAACCAGTACGACGTGCGTTTGCGGGCGAATGCGTTTGGCTGCTGGCATGAAAACCTAAGGGGCTGTACACGCGGGCGGTTTGGCGGGTACACAGCGGCCACATCACCTGGATCAGATGTGCTGTTGCTACGCATTTGATAGCAGCACAACTTCGTCGGCATTGGTAGGACGTGTTGGACTTGAACCAACGACCAAAGGATTATGAGTCCTCGTCTTTGAGGGTTTACCCTTGTTGATCTGCGTTGGTCTGCGCAACGGTTTTCCAGCAAAATCAACCACTTAGCAAAACCGCTTGTCGCCATCGTTGAATCCCATTCGGGAAAACGGCTACACGGTGGCTACATGGGGGCTACATGGCAGACCAAAGGATTGGGCGTCCTAAAGACGGCAAGGCGGTCGATCTGGGCGATGCGCAGGAACTGACGGCGGGTCTCATCACGCGCTTGCGTTGTCCGCAAGACAAAGCGCAGGCCTTTCTGAGAGACCGCAAGGCCCCTGCCCTTCGGGTGCGAGTAACGACCTCCGGAGTGAAAGCTTTTGTTTTCGAAGCCAAGCTTGGACGCAAGACGATCCGCCGCACGATTGGCGACGTGCGCAGTTGGACCATCGAAGCAGCCCGGGTCGAGGCGAACCGGCTGCGCGTGCTCATTGATGGCGGAACAGACCCGCGCGAGCTTGAGCGACAGCAGGAGGCCGCAAAGGCCGCGGATGCAGCCACAGAGGCTGCGCAGCAAATGACTGTTGACGAGGCGTGGTTTGCGTACATCGAAGCACGCCGGCCGCGCTGGGGGGATCTGCATTACCGCGACCACATGGCAAAGGCGAAGGCAGGTGGCGAGAAAGCTGTGCGAGGCACGCGCGGGCGCGGGAAGACTGTCCCTGGCCCTCTTTATCCGCTGATGCAATTGAAGTTGCGGCAGCTAACTCCGGCAACCATCAGCGCATGGGCGGCGACCGAGACCCAAAC
>JAYUHN010000353.1:0-3951 GCA_043766965.1 Ramlibacter sp.
CGGTCCAGTTCGCCTGGCCGGTGTGCTGCAGGTACAGCACGTGTTGCATGTTGCCGTGCCATGCGACGGCGCCTGGTCGTCCCAGCGTCTTGTTGCGCGCCGCCGGAAAAATGTAGTTGGCGCAAGAAGACTCGCAGACAGTGGGCACCTCAACGTCGAGCTGGCGCTCGTGGATGGCGAGGGCCATGTCGAGCGCCGCAGCCACGTTTCCGCCACCAGAAGTGATCACGACCCGGGTCACCTTCGCTTCCTGCAGCAGCAGCAGGAAGCGGGCCACGGAGTCGGGGTCGATGCGGCCGTTGAAAAACACCGCCTCGCCCACTGCCTGCACAACGGTCGGGGCCGGGGACTGTGCATGCGCGCCGGCAGCCGCGACCAGGCCTGCCAGCGCGGCCCGGCGAAGGAAATCGGTTCCCAACCCGAACATCGCGCTTTTCACTCCCTGCGCACCGCAGCCGCGGTGAAGCCGGCATCGGCCCAGGCGCCGGCGCTGGCTCGCGTGAGCTTGAAGGACGGCGCAACGCGCACTTCCGCCAGCAGTTCTCCGGCGCCATCTGTCGCACGCAGCATCGCCGACGGGTTCTCTTCGTCAGGCTGGATGTCCAGCGACACCGTCACCCGATCGGCCCGGTACGCGATTTCCATCTGCTGGTGCAGCGTTGCGTGCAACTGCTGCTCGTGCCGCCGGACAAATTCAGCGGCCGTCTTGACCAGCGTGTTGAACGCGTTCGGGTCGAGGGGCTTGGGATTTTTCTTGTCGCGCCCCATGGTCCAGGGCCCGACCAGCGCGGGCTCGACCTGGCCTTCCGGCGTCATCGCCACGGCCCAGCCATCGTCGTCGTCGTTCTTGATCACCCGTGCCGTCCAGCCGTTGTCGCGCCACAGGCGGGGTTGGTTGATCTTCTCGCCGCTGTCATCGATGTCGGTCATGGGTCCATTGTCCGTGACGGTTCAGCCGGCCGGTTCCGAATCTGAGAAACTCCAGCACCGACGCTTCCACGGAGCCATACCATGTTGACGATCCACCACCTTGGCAAATCCCAATCCGAACGGATCCTCTGGCTGTGCGAAGAGCTCGGCGTGCCCTACGAGCTGAAACGCTACAACCGCGACCCGGTGACCATCCTGGCTCCGCCGGAACTGCAGGCGATGCACCCGATGGGCACCGCGCCTGTCATCACCGAAGGCGACATGGTGCTGGCGGAATCCGGGGCGATCGTGGATTACATCATCGCCAAGCATGGCGGCGGCCGGCTGGCCCGGGGTCCGTCGCATCCGGACTTCGCGCGGTACCTGTACTGGTTCCACTTCGCGAATGCGACACTGCAGCCGCTCATGGGCCGCAGCATGATCCTCGGCCGCCTCAAGCTGCCGCCCGACAACGCTGTGCTGGTGTCCACGCTGGGACGATTGCACCGCGCGCTGGACTTGGTCGACGACCGGCTGGGGACAACGGACTTCCTGGGCGGCCCGGAGTTGACCGCGGCGGACATCATGGTGGTCTTCAGCCTCAGCACCATGCGCTACTTCTCTCCGGTCGATTTCGGGCCGTATGCCAACATCCGCGCGTACTTGCGCCGCATCGGCGAACGCGCTGCCTACCAGGCCGCGATGAAAAAAGGCGACCCCGGCATGGCGCTCCTTCTGAGCTGACTGCATCTTCAGGCAGAACCCCATGGGCGCGCAGTGGAAAGTCAAAGGCAAGGAACTGGCGGCGAACGCCAGGGGCAAGCTGTTCGGCCGGCTGGCCAAGGACATCATGGTGGCCGCCCGCAACGGCGCCGACCCGGCCACCAACTCGCGGCTGCGCCTTGTCGTCGAGCAGGCCCGCAAGGTCTCGATGCCGAAGGAAACGCTGGATCGCGCCATCAAGAAAGGCGCGGGACTCACCGGCGAAACGGTGCATTTCGAGCATGTGATCTACGAAGGCTTCGCGCCGCACCAGGTGCCGGTGATGGTCGAGTGCCTCACCGACAACGTGAAGCGCACCGCACCTGAAATGCGGGTGCTGTTTCGGGCCGGCCAGCTCGGCACGTCGGGCTCGGTCGCGTGGGATTTCGAGCATGTCGGGATGATCGAAGCAGAAACCGCCGTTGCCGGCGCCGATCCCGAAGCCGCGGCGATCGAGGCCGGCGCACAGGATGTCGAGGCAGGCGACACGGAGGGAATCACGCTGTTCCTGACCGATGCCGGCGACCTGGACCTGGTGAGCCGCGCCCTGCCGGCGCAAGGCTTCACGGTGTTGTCGGCCAAGCTCGGATACAGAGCCAAACATCCCGTCGATCCAGCGAGTCTCGGCGCGGCGCACCTGCAAGAGGTGGAAGCCTTTCTGGCCGCCATCGACGCCAACGACGACGTGCAGAACGTGTTTGTGGGGCTGGCGGGTTAGCCGATGAATTACTGGCTGATGAAGTCGGAGCCGGACGAAGTGTCGGTGGCCGATGCGCTGGCGGCGCCGGATGCCACGGTCGCCTGGACCGGCGTGCGTGGCTATCAGGCCCGCAACTTCATGCGCGATGCCATGCGCGTCGGCGACGGCGTGCTGTTCTACCACTCCAGTTGCGGCGAGCCGGGCATCGTCGGCATCGCGCGGGTGGCGTCGGCGCCGTATCCGGACCCGACCCAGTTCGACCGTAAATCGCCCTACTACGACGCAGCATCGAAGCGCGAGTCGCCGCGCTGGGTGCTGGTGGACGTGCAGGTGCTGCGCAAGACCCGTACCCTCGCGCTGGCGGAGTTGCGCGCGATCGACGGCCTGCAGCAGCTGGTGGTGCTGAAGAAAGGCAATCGCCTGTCGGTCATGCCAGTGGACAAAACGCACTGGGTCCTGATCCTGTCGGCCCTTGAATCTTGCCGCTGAAAGGATTTTGTGCTATTATTTCAACAGCAAGAACCCTGAAGAAGACTATGAAAACAGCAGCGCGCACCCCCACCGTACCCGCCGCCGGCACGGCGACAGCGGTCGGGGCGGTGCTGACCAAGGCGACCATGCGCTCGGCCGGCCTGATGGGTCTGAACAATGCAGTGCTCGCCAGAGCGGTCGGGCTCAGCGAGGCCAGCATTTCCCGCATGTCCAGCGGCGCCAAGACGTTCGAGGCCGGCTCCAAGCCGGCGGAACTGGCGGCGCTGGTGATTCGTGTCTACCGTTCGCTCGACGCCCTGGTCGGCAACAGCGACCAACACCGGCGGCTGTGGATGACCTCGTACAACCGCGCGCTCAATGCCATTCCGAAGGAGGCGATGCAGTCGGCGGAAGGACTGGTTCGCGTCGTGAACTACCTGGACGGGGCGCGCGCGCTGGCATGAAGCTTCCGTGGCGGGACGACTGGTTTGGCAGCGCCAGGCCCGCGCGCCGCAAACTCTGGCGCGGTGTCGAGGCGCAGCACCGCATCGCCACCATGCGGCTGGTGGATAACCTGGCCGAGCAGGAGCTGCTCGAACAGCTGATCGAAGCCAGCAAGCCGGCGCTGCCGCCGGATTGCCAGGGGCTGCATTACCTGCTGTCCACTCCGTTCCGTTACGCCTCGCCGATCCCGTCCCGTTACCGGCAACCCAACGAGCCAGGCGTCTGGTACGGCGCCGAGGAGCGCGAAACCGTGGCGGCGGAACTGGCGTACTGGCGCTGGAAATTCCTGGTCGAGTCGGATGGCCTGCGGGGCGAGCAGCTGCTCAGCGAACACACTTTCTTTCAGGCGCAGTTCCGCGGCCTCGAACTGGACCTTACCGCGTCGCCGTGGCGCAGCCTGCGCGAAGTCTTGCGCGACGGTTACGACTATTCCACCTGCCACGCACTGGCCCGTCAGGTGCGCGAGCGGCCCGGGCCCCCGGTTGCCGCCTTCCACTATGAATCGGCCCGGCGCGAGGGCGGCCACTGCGAGGCCGTGCTGCTGGCCGGATCGCTCAGCCTGCCGGCGCTGCACCTGCAGCAGACGTGGGTCTGCAAGACCACGC
>JAYUHN010000354.1:0-3943 GCA_043766965.1 Ramlibacter sp.
GGTGCATTGACCAGCGCCAGCGGCGTCTCGTCGGTGACGCGAAACCAGAGGTCATGGTCTTCACCTCCGCTTTCCTGCAGAGCGAAGCAAGGCTGCATCCGCTGCAGACGGGCCGTCTTCACGGCCACGGTGCTGGTAAACAGCGGCGCGCCTTGCATCCAGCGGACCCGAAGGTCGTCCACCTGCTCCACCGGGCAGACCTCCGGCACCGGCCATTGCTGGAATTCCTTTAAATCATGCGACCGGACCACGCGAAAGCCGGCGGCCAGCATTTCCGCCGCAGGAAAGATCTGATGGGCCCGCGCCAGATTCGCCAGCAGCGCCGGATGGTGCCAGTCGTCCGCGTCGAGGAAAACAACCCACTCCCCACGCGCCAGCGCGATGCCGTGGTTGCGCGCCGACGACACGCCGCCATTGGGCTGCTGCACCAGGCGAAGCCGCGGATCGGCGATCGACCGGACCATCTCGGCGCTGCGATCGGTGGAACCGTCGTCCACCACGATGATCTCGAAAGCAGGCCGGGTCTGGGCCAGCACCGAGCGGAGCGCCTGCTGGACGTATTCAGCCTTGTTGTAAAGCGGAATGACGACCGAGAACCTCATGAAGCCGTCCTCAGGCCAGTGCTGGGCTCCACCGCGTCCGCCGGCGCCGGATGGCGCGCGGCCGCCGCGGATGCCAGCGTGACCACCAGCAGCAGGTGCGCGAACAGCTCGGGAAAGTAGCCGAACAGAAGCAACGGAACTTCGCTGATGGCGCGCATCCCCAGCGCCAGGAACAGCCCCACGCTGAGACCGCGGGTGGCGCGCGCGTATCGGATCGACAGCACCAGCAGCACCAGCCCATAGATGACGAGCGTCGTCGCACCCACCGCGCCGGAACGTGCCAGCGTATCGAGGTACTGGTTGTGGGCATGGGTCGCGTACGGCATGCCGATGCTGGCGCGGTACGCTTGATCCCACAGTTCGGGCCCGTAGCCGAACCACCAGCTGTTGTGCCATTCTTCCAGCGCCACGGCCCAGATCCGGTCACGCCCGGTCAACGAAACGAGCTGGGCTCCCTGCGCCGATTCGAGAAACTCGGAAACACTGGATTGCGCGTCGCCCAGTGCGATCACGGTCATCACGCCGATGGTTGCGACGATGAAAATCGCGCAGGCCAGGATGCCGAAGGAATTGCTTGTCGGATCGGTGAGCCGGCGCCAGAACCCGCCCGCATGACGCACGGAGATCATCGCGATCACGCACAGAAAAAACGAGATCCAGGCCGTCTTCGACTGCGCCATGAACAGAACACCGGTGCCCAGCAACCAGGCCCCCAGATTCAGCCAGACGCGGGCGAATGGCCGGTGCCACAGGCAGAGCAGGCCGGTCAATGCCAGCATTCCGAGCGAGACTGGATGGACGGCGACGCCGGCAAGGCGCGGCAGGCCGGCCAGCAAGCCTTGCGCGTATGTTGCATCGAGGACCAGCGCCGGACTGATTGGAATCATGACGACGCTGAGCAGCATGAAAACGAAAAGGGTGTTGCGGGAGGCGCGGATCACCCGATCGCTGTCCTGCGCTGCCGCCAGCGTTGCTCCCACGCCAAGCGCGAGTGAATACACGAAGTCGTGCGAGACCTGGGGATGCGCGCCGTAGAACGCCGGAGCGGCGACCGAGCCGAACCAGAACGCGATGAACGACCAGGCCAGCGCAAGCGAAGGAACCGGCACGCGGCTCGCGATGTGGCTGCCGATCCGCTCGACCGCTGCCACCACCAGGAGGATGGATACGCCGCGCTGGGCCCAGGCCACCACAGGGTGCCGCACCTGGACCGCCTGGGACTGCAACTCGAGGTAGCTGGCGGAGAGGTCGCGCGCCGACATCAGGACCGTGAGGGCCGACAAGGCGACCAGGGCCGGGAAGGCCCAGTGGAGGAACCCGGACGACCGTTGGTTCAAGGCGGACTCCTCGGGGCCGCCGCCACCGGCGTCCCCAGGCGTGAGCCCAGCCGGGGAAACAGATTCGACAGCGCGGACCGCACGTCCTGCCCAAGCCACTGGGGCCGCGCCACCACCAGCAGCAACAAGGTGATGAGTGAGAGCGAACCGCCGGCGAGCAGCGAAACGAACGGGATCGCGACTGACGCCACGGCCTGGCGGCCGGCAACGACAGCGACTGCGCCAAGCGCGGCGAGCCGGCCGCCACGCAGCGCGTGCTGCCAGACCACGCGCCAGCCAAGTCCCAGCGCCTTCAATGCGGCGCCCACCATCACCACGGCACGCGCCACGATTACGAGCGCCGATGCCACTGCCACAGCGCGCACGCCCAGCTTGGCCAGCAGGAACCAGGCCGCAGCCGCGGCCGCGAGCAGCGGCAGCTGCAGCAGGAATTCGTAGTGCTTGCGCCCGGTGTTCCAGAGCACCGGTGTGGACAGGCCCCAGCAAGCCCAGGCGGGAAGGCAGAGAAACAGCACGGCAAGAACCCACGCCGACCCAGTCCAGACGGCGCCGTAAAGGAAGCCCACGATGTCTGCCGAAAGCAGCGCCGCCACGACCGCGGCCGGCGTCACCAGCACCAGCACGATGGCCAGCGCCTGCTGCCAGGCGCGGGACAGCCGTTGCTGGTCTTCCTGCAGCGAGGAGCCGACTGCCAGCAGCGTCGGCTGCAGCACGCCGAGCAGCAGCACGTTGGGGATCTGCGCCAGGTTGTAAGCCACCGTGTAGAGACCGACCGAGGTTGCGTTCAGGACCCGCCCGATGATGATCCGGTCCAGGTTGTTCAGCAACCAGTTCACAACGTTGGTGATGAAGACGGCGCGGCCGGTGACCAGCGTGGCGCTCGCGCCCGGATAGGAGAACAGCGGCCGCAGCGGGTGGGGCCGCGCCGCGTAGGAAAGCGCCAGGACGACCGCCGCCTGGACCACGCACGCCAGCGCCAACGCGTTGGCGCCGTAGCCGTGCAGCGCCATCGGCACGCCCACCGCAAGGTAGCCGGCCGCATAGCTGGCGAGCTGGATCAGGCCCAACGCCTTGAATTTCAGTTCACGCTGCATCAGGCAGCTGGCTGGAGCGGCCGCGGCACCGAGCAGGCTCGCCAGCGCCATCCATTCCACCACCGATTCCAGCCGCGGGTCCTTGAAGAACACCGCTGCGGCAGGGGCCAGCAAATAGATCGCAGCCGCCGTCGCGAGGCCCGCCAGCAACTGCCACGTGACCGAGAAGCGGATGTCGTCGTCATCGACCTGCGGCTTCAGCATCAGGCTCCAGCTGAAGCTGCCCCCCGACAGGAACGCCGCGAAGGTCAGGATGGCGATGCCGATCCCGTACACGCCGAAGTTTCCCGGGCCGAGAATGCGTGCCAATGTCACCTGCGCGGCGAGCTGCATCCCGAAGCGGGCCACGGTTGTCACGGCGCTCCATTTGACGGCGAGTGCGATCGCCGGTGCTGCCGCCGGCTTGCTCACTTCCGGTCCATGCCATAGCGCCGGATGGCGATTCCCAGCATCAACAGCAGGCCCGCGAAGACCAGGTGATCGGTCCCCGGCTGCGACGGCGACTCGCGCTTGCTGGGAGTCACCGCGGCCGGCGCCCGATTGTCACGAGCCGCTTCGCCGTGCAGACCCAAGCTACCGGCCGCAGCCGTCTTGATGACTCTCGAATCGGCGCTGACCTCACCGACGTGCGGCGTCGGCGCGTGCTGCTGCGAAGCCGGTGCCGCATGGGCAACGGCGCAGAACAACGCGGCGACAAGAAATCTGTTCATCAATTTTCTGCAAGCAATACACCAAATTTTCGCGTCTGGACTATGCCCCGTGGGCCCTCGGCGATGGCTCTTTCAGGCTATTGCGACCTGCGCCCTGGCTGGCTTCGCGCATTTGTTCACAGGGCCTGCCAAAATCCTGATCCTGTGAGTCCAGAGGCTGCCCTTCGTTCCTCCCGCCTGCTGCTTGTTACCGTCGTCAT
>JAYUHN010000355.1:0-10401 GCA_043766965.1 Ramlibacter sp.
GGCCCGCGCCAGTGCGATGCATTCGTCCACCAGCCGGCCGCCCAGTCCCTGGCCGCGCGCCTCAGGGGTGAGTATCAGCAGGCGAAGCTGCGCCACGGTCGGCGCTTTCTGAACTAGGAACACAGACCCCACGCGCTCGCCGTCGATCTCCGCGATCCAGCCCTTGTCGCGGGCTGGCCGGAAGTTGCTGATGAAACCGGCCGCGATCTGCGCCACTTCCGCCTCGAATTCCCAATTGAAGCCGTATTCCCTCGCGTAAACCTGGCCGTGCTGCATCACCACCCAGCCCATGTCCCCGGCGCGCGGCTCGCGCAGGGAGGCGGTGCGGTGCCGCGCGAATGCCGGGTCCAGCAGCCGCTGCACCGTGGTCATGGCCCCGATCAACCGGCTTCGCTCTGAGACCACGAGGCTGGCGAGCAGCTGCTGCGCCTCGTCGCGCGACCTTTGCTGCAGGGGAGCAAATCCCTCATGACCGGCGGCCGTGAGTTCCAGCAGGTGTTGCCGTGCATCGGCGGGTGACGGCGACCGCGCCAACCAGCCCCGGGTCTGGAATCCGCGCAGGATCCGGCTCAGATAACCGGCGTCGAGGGACAGGTCACGCACCAGTTCACTGGCGCATGGATGCTTGCGGTGGGCCAGTTCGTACAGCACGCGGACTTCGGTCAGCGACAGCTCGCTGCCCAGGTAGGGCGCGAGCACGCCGATGCGCTGGGTGTAGAACCGGTTGAAACCGCGGACCGCCTTGACCTGGGTCGACGCGACTGGATGGGCAATGGCATTCATCGCTGACATCGTCAGCGAATTGCTTGCCTCAGTCAAGCGATTGACAGCCGGCGCCTCACCAGACCGGCTGGTGCCTGCGGATCGATTCCCTGACTGCCGCAGCAACAACGAAGCCCGGCCCGTATCGGGCGGCCAACTGGTCGGCGCGGTCGAGGAAGGCGTCGACGCCGGTGCCATAAATGAACTGCATCGCGCCTCCGGTCCAGCCTGGAAAGCCGATGCCGAAGATGGAGCCGATGTTGGCATCGTGGACCGTGGTCAAGACGTTTTCGGACAGGCAGCGGGCGGTCTCGACGGACTGCCGGTACAGCAGCCGGTCCTTCAGCTCCTGCATGTCCCAAACCATGCCCGGGCGTTCGAAGCGTTCTTTCAGCTGCGGCCAGAGCGTTTTTCTCGCGCCTTTTGCTTCGGGATAGTCGTAGAAGCCGGCGCCGGCGGCACGGCCGTTTCGATCGAATTCCTTCACCATCCGCTCGACCAGCAGTTCGCCGGCCGTTGCGATGTAGGTGCCACCCTCGGCGCGCAGGTCGGTGCGCGTCTGGTCGAGCACATGGACCGACAGCGAGAGCGCGGTTTCGTCTAGCACCGCGAGCGGCCCGACCGGCATGCCGGCCTGGATTCCGGCCTGCTCCACCACCGCCGCCGGGATGCCCTCGCCGACCATGGCCGCGCCTTCCATGACGAAGGTGCCGAACACGCGCGACGTGAAGAATCCACGCGAGTCGTTGACAACGATCGGAATCTTGCCGATGGCCTGGACGTAGTCGAACGCGCGGGCGACGGTTTCGTCGTCGGTCTGCTTGCCGCGGATGATCTCCACCAGCTTCATCTTCTCGACCGGGCTGAAAAAGTGGATGCCGACGAATTTCTCCGGCCTCGCGCTGGCCCTGGCCAGCCCCGCGATCGGCAAGGTCGACGTGTTGCTGGCAAAAAAGCCGCCGGCAGCAAGCTGAGGCTCGGCTTCCTGCGTCACTCTGGCTTTCAGCTCGCGATTTTCATAGACTGCCTCGATGATCAGGTCGCAGCCGGAAAGGTCCTGCAGCCTGTCGGTCGGTGTGATGCGGGAGAGCAGGGCGGCCTGTTCGAGGGCCGTCATCCGGCCCTTTTCCATCCTCGCCCGAGTCAGGCGCGCGCTGTGCGCTTTGCCGCCGTCGGCTTTCTCGATGGTCACGTCCTTGAGCACTGTCGCGACGCCCCGGTCGGCCTGGACGTACGCAATCCCCGCGCCCATCATTCCGGCGCCCAGGATGCCGACTTTCTGCGGCTTCCACCGGTCGGTTCGGGCGGCGCCGGCCTGGCCTCCAGCAGTGGAAGGCCTGCTGCGTCCCGACCGGATGGCGTTCATGTCGAAGAAGAACGTGTTGATCATGTTCTTCGCGACCGGGTTCACGACCAGCCTGGCCAGGTAGCGGCTTTCGATCCGCAGCGCCGTGTCGAAATCGACCTGCGCGCCTTCGACCATCGCGGCCAGCGCAAATTCGGGCGCCGGATACAAGCCGCGTGTCTTCTGCCTGAGCATCGCCGGAGCCACTGCGAGCATGCCGGCATTGACCGGGCTGGCCGGCGTTCCGCCCGGCATCTTGTAGGCCTCGACATCCCACGGATGCTGCGCCTCGGCATGGCCCGCGATGAAGGCAAGCGCAGCGGCTTGCAGCGCAGCGCCATCAGGCACCAGTTCGTGGACCAGGCCGAGTTCCATCGCCTCCCGCGGATTGAACAGTTTGCCTTCCAGGATGTACGGCTGCGCCCCGGCCAGCCCGAGCAGGCGGGTCATCTTGGTGATGCCCGACGCCCCCGGAATCAGGCCGAGCGTGACCTCCGGCAGGCCGAACTGGATCTTCACGCTGTCGACGGCGATGCGATAATGGCCGACCAGCGCCACCTCCCAGCCGCCGCCGAGCGCGGCGCCGTTCAGGCACGACACCACCGGCTTGCCCAAGGTCTCCAACGTGCGAAAGCACCGCTTGATCTGCTCGATCTCCCGGAACATCTGCGGCCCGTCCGCTTCCCGCAGCCGCATGATTGCCTTCAGGTCGGCGCCGGCGAAGAAGGTGCTTTTGGCGGACGCCAGCACGATGCCGCGGATCGCCGCCTGTTGCGTCACCACTTGCGCCGTAACGGTCGCCAGGTCGTGCTGCCACTGGGCGCACATCGTATTGACGGGCGAACCTTCCTCGTCGAAGGTGATCGTCGCGATGCCGTCGGCAAGCTGGTAGTGAATGGTTTTCATGGACGCGTCATCGCCTAGACGCGTTCGACGATCGTGGCGATTCCCATGCCGCCGCCGACGCAGAGCGTCGCCATGCCGTAGCGCAGCTGGCGCCGGTGCAGTTCGTCGATCAGCGTGTTGAGGATCATGGCGCCGGTGGCGCCGAGCGGATGGCCCATCGCGATCGCGCCGCCGTTGACGTTCACCTTCTCATGCGGCACACCCAGTTCCTTCATGAAGCGCATCGGCACCGCGGCGAACGCTTCGTTGACTTCGAACAGGTCGATCTGGTCGATCGTCATGCCGGCCTTGGCCAGCGCCTTGCGCGCCGCCGGCATGGGGCCCGTGAGCATGATGGTCGGGTCGGCGCCCGACAACGCGGCCGCGACGATGCGTGCCCGGGGAGTGAGCCCATGGGTCTTGCCGGCCTGCTCGCTGCCGATCAGGATCGCCGCGGCGCCGTCGACAATGCCCGAGGAGTTGCCGGCATGGTGCACATGATCGATGCGCTCGACTTGCGGGTAGCGGCCGATCGCGACCGCGTCGAAGCCCATGGCGCCGAGTTGCGCGAAAGCGGGCCGCAGCGCCGCCAGTCCTTCCATCGTGGTGCGCGGCTTGATGAATTCGTCTTCCGCCAGGATCGTCTGGTCCAGGAGGTCTTTCACCGGCACTACAGAGCCGGCAAAAAAGCCGCCTTCCCGGGCCCGCGCCGCACGCTGCTGCGATTCCATCGCGAAGCTGTCGACGTCGTCGCGGCTGAAGCCTTCGATCGTGGCGATCAGGTCGGCGCCGATGCCCTGGGGCACGAACGCCGTGGCGCAGTTGGTTTCGGGGTCCTGCGCCCAGGCGCCGCCATCGGAGCCGATCGGCACCCGGCTCATGCTCTCGACGCCGCCGGCGACCACGAGATCTTCCCAGCCGGAGCGGACCTTCTGCGCCGCCATGTTCACCGCTTCCAGCCCCGAGGCGCAGAACCGGTTCAACTGCACCCCGGAACAGCGGAAGTCCCAGCCCGCTTTCAGCGCCGCGACTTTGGCGATGACCGAACCCTGTTCGCCGACCGGCGACACCACGCCCATGACGACATCGTCGACCTGGCCGGTGTCGAAGTCGTTGCGCCGCTGAAGTTCGATCAGCACGCCGGCCAGCAGGTTGACCGGCTTGACCTCGTGCAGGCTGCCGTCCTTCTTGCCTTTTCCGCGCGGCGTGCGGATCGCGTCGTAGACATAGGCTTCGGTCATGCGGTCTCCTGAAACGGCGTTCAAGTATATTCATTTCCCCCAGGCCGACGCGCTGTGAAGACGTGGGCGCACGCCATCGAATGCAACGGAACCTCCATGATCGAACGCACCATTTTCAGCAGCGACCACGAGGCCTTCCGCGACAGCTTCCGCCGCTTCATGGAACGCGAAATCGCTCCGCACCACGAAGCCTGGGAAGAGCAGGGCTACGTCGACCGCGAGCTGTGGCGAACGGCCGGCGCGAACGGTTTCCTGTGCATGACGATGCCGGAGGAATTCGGCGGGTCGGGGGGCGACAAGCTGTACTCGGTGACCCAGATGGAAGAACTGGCGCGCGGCGGTTTTTCCGGCGTGGGCTTCGGGCTGCACAGCGAGATCGTCGCGCCGTACCTGCTCCACTACGGCACGCAGGACCAGAAGCGGCGCTACCTGCCCCGGCTGGCCAGCGGGGACTTGGTCGGGGCGATCGCCATGAGCGAGCCGGCCGCCGGCAGCGATCTGCAGGGCGTCAGGAGCACCGCGATCAAGCAGGCGGACGGCTCCTATGTGCTCAATGGCAGCAAGACCTTCATCACCAACGGCTGGCACGCCGATCTGGTGATCGTGGTTGCGAAAACCAACCCCGCCGCGGGTGCCAAGGGGACCAGCTTGCTGCTGGTCGAGCGCGGCATGCCGGGCTTCGAGACGGGCAAGCGCCTGAAGAAGCTCGGGCTGAAGGCGCAGGACACCTCGGAGCTGTTCTTCGACAACTGCCGGGTGCCGGCCGACAACCTGCTGGGCGGCATGGCCTTCGAGAACCGGGGGTTCATCTGCCTGATGGAGCAGCTGCCGTGGGAGCGGATGCAGATCTCGGTGACCGCCGTCGCGGCGGCGCAAGCGGCCATCGACTGGACGGTGCAATACGTCAAGGACCGCAAGGTGTTCGGCCAGCCGGTCGCCTCTTACCAGAACACCCGCTACAAGCTGGCGGAACTGCAAACCGAAGTCCAGGTCGCCCGCGTCTTCGTCGACAAGTGCTGCGACCTCGTCAACCAGGGCCGGCTGGACACCGCGACGGCGAGCATGGCCAAGTACTGGACCACCGACCTGCAGTGCAAGGTCATGGACGAATGCGTGCAGCTGCACGGCGGGTATGGTTACATGTGGGAATACCCGATCACCCGTGCCTACGCCGATGCGCGGGTCCAGCGCATCTACGGGGGCACCAACGAGATCATGAAGGAAGTGATCAGCCGCGCCATGGGGCTCGGGGCGAAATAGCGTCGCGCTCAGCCTCCCGCGCTGACGAACGGCAGGTCCAGCCCGAACGTCGAGCATTGCAGGGACGGCAGGTCCTCGATCTGCTCGCGTGCAACGACATTCGCCAAGGCGGCCGACGCAGCCGGATGGTTTTCGCCGCCGAACAGCTTGAAAGCGCAATCCACGTCCCTGTAGTTGCCGGGCCTGTCGCGGCAGACTTTGGCGTAGTTGGCGTAACGGGTCCCGTTCGCTGCAGGACGGGCATAGCTGGCGACGTGAAAGCCGTTGCTGAGGCCGACGATTTTCTCCATGACAGCGAGTATCGAGATGTGTCTGCCGGGATCGGCGGCGGAGCCGACGCGGCGGTTCAGTACGACCGCGTCGCCCCGAGCCAGTAGCCAGCGTTCCTGGTCACTTCGCACCGTCGTGAATTTGTCACGCTGACAGGTCATAACCATGTGAGAAATCACCCTGACGCTATCGCCGGAATCGGACTCTCTGTAGGATTGCGCTGACACGGTAATTTTGTTGTTCGGGTCCCGGACCCGGGAAGTGACGTCATGTCGGATCTCTCATCTACTGTCCCCATCCAAGCCGAGCTGCGCGGTTCGGCCGAGGCACCTTCCTCCCTGTGGGACGTCCTCAAGAAGGCGGCCGCGCGACTGCAGGACTGGTTCACGATCCAGTCGGCTCCCCTCAAAGTACTGGTCGTCGCCCTGACTCTGATGATCCCGGTGACCGCCGTGTATTCCTGGTCCGTGCTGCAGCATCACGAGAAAGTTGCCGAACAGGTCAAGGTGATGGCTGTCGCCAATGGCGACAGCGTGTGGAGCTACAACAAAAAGTTGCCGGTGGTGTTCGGAACCGGGTCGGTGCTGAGCTTCCTGGAAGAAAACGCGGTCGATCGCATCACCGTCATTTACACGCCGCTGTCCTGGAACATTTCCGAGCGCTACATCCTGATCGAATCGAAGGGCAAACAATACGCCTATTACCCGTCGGACATGGAAACCAGGATTTTCAGCGACAAGGCGGTCACGGCGTCCTGGAGCGGCAAGCTGGGGTTTGTTCCGAAGTCGGAACTGGATCAGGAGAGCGCCGACGTCCTGGCCCGGCTGGAACAGCGATTTTCCGGCGCCCGCCCGCAGAGCGAGAAAGATGCCTGGAAGGCAGGCGTCAGCGCCGCGATTTCCGCAGCCATGACGATCGGCCTGCTGGCGTTCCTCTGGTTTCAGCTGCGCGGCCAGCTGAAATCGCTCAAATTCGTCGAGCCGTCACAGGTGCATGGCGACATCAACCAGCTGGTCGGCATGGACGACATCAAGGCGGAAGTGGCGCAGATCAAGGACCAGTACCAGCGCCGCCAGGCTTATGCCGACTACGGAGTCAACAAGGCATTCAACGTGATGTTCAGCGGTCCCGCGGGCACCGGCAAGACCAGGTTGGCCAGCTATCTCGCCAAGGAGTTGCAGCTGCCCATCCTGTTCCATTCGGCGGCCAACCTGGAAACCGGCTACGTCGGTGGCGGTTCCCAGACGCTCGGGCGGATCCTGGCCATGGCCAAGCGCCGCAAACGCTGCATCGTCTTCCTGGACGAGGCCCAGGACCTGTTCATGAAGCGCGGCGGCAACCGCAAGTTCGACGACGACACGCAGAACATGCTGCTCGCCGTGCTCGATGGGGTCCGCACCAAGGCCGACGCGGAAATCATCTGGATCGTGGCCAGCAACTTCAATCAGGAGACGCAGCCGATGGACGAGGCCATGCTGCGCCGGTTCCAGATGAAGGTGGACTTCCGGATGCCCAACCGCGAAGAGCGGCAGGCGATCATCGGGCACTATCTCGCGCAGCGCACTGCCAAGCTGGACGAAGGCATGGACCTGCGCCACCTGGTGGAGATCACGGAGGGGCGCAGCCCGGCCGACCTGGAGACGATCGTCAACCAGGCCGGCATCATCGCGGTCCAGTCCGGCGACAAGATCGGCGAAGGCACGCTGATGCAGGCCGCCGAGCGGGTGCTGGTGGGCAACGTCACCGAGCGCACGACCAAGGAGCGCGATCGGGACCGCCGTGTGATCGCAATCCACGAGTGGGGCCATTTCCTGGTGGACTTCATGCGCGAGCGCGAAGTCGCCAAGGGCAATTGGGAAACCATCCAGGGCGAAATGAAGACGATCAAGATTTCGCTCAAGGCCAGTCCGCGCAACAACGCGCTCGGGTTTGTTTTCCACAAGCAGGGCAACAATCTGCTCAAGACCAAGGGCGACATCGAGCACGACGTCCGCATGCTGCTGGGCGGCATGGCGAACGAGGAGTTGTTTTTCGGCGAGGAAGGCACCACCAACGGCGCCCACAACGACATCACCCGCGTCACGAAGTTGCTGCACCATGCCGTCGCCGAGATGGGCATGTACCGCAAGACCCGGCTCAATTACGGCGCCCTCGATACGCAGGGAAGCGCGCGCAACCTGGACGACGAAACCCGGATGCTGATGGAACAGCAGAGCGAGCGGCTGTATGGCGAAACGCGGACGTTGCTGGCGCGCCTGAAACCCTTGACGGAGCACCTGTCGGGCAAATTGATGGAAGCCGGCGAGATGAGCCTGCGCGATGCCCTGTTCGAGATCCGCAGCTTCGAGGCGGCTTGCCACCAGTTCAACAACAAGGTCGGACTGGCCCACGCCGGCTGAGACTTCCGCCCGCGTGAACCATCGCCCCGGCGGTTGACAGCAGCGCGGGCGCCCGTTACGTTAGCCAGACTTCTGGAGGCGTCATGGACCGTCGCAGCTTCATCGAGTCTTGCACTGTGGGTGCGGCCTGTACGTCCGCGGCATGGCCCGTGTTTGCCGCGGACGCGAAGCCGAAGCCCTATTCGCGCGTCCTGCTGGTCGACGAGTTGGGCGAGCCGGTCCGCGCGTCCCGGCTTCGGCCGCTGGACAACTACCTGTTCCATTACCCGTTCCAGGCAACGCCCGTTTTTTTGCTGCGTCTGGGCCGGGCCGCCAGCCCAAGCGCGCTGAGTCTGGGCAACGACGGCTCGTATGCCTGGCCGGGCGGGGTCGGCGCCGACCGCTGCGTGGTGGCCTATAGCGCCATCTGCTCGCACAAGCTGGTGTATCCCACCCAGGACGTCAGCTTCATCAGCTTTCGCAAGACGCGCGCCCGCCGCGGCGTGCAGGACCACCTGATCCACTGTTGCGCCGACAACAGCCAATACGACCCGGCCCGCGGGGCGCAGGTGCTCACCGGGCCGGCGCCACGACCGCTTTGCGCAATCCTGCTGGAGCACAACCCGAAAACCGACGCATTGACCGCTTGGGCCACCTTGGGTGGAGACGTGTTCGACGAATTTTTTCGCAAGTACGAAGCCAAACTCAGTCTGGAGGTCGGGGCCAACGCGCATCACGCGGTCGCGGGCCAGGCAGTCGTGCGCGAGCTGGATAAATTTTGCCGCAACACGGTCCAGTGCTAGCGCCTACCCGGCCAAGCCGTTACAGCCTGGCAAGGCGGTCCAGCGCCTGGTTGAGCGTGTCCTCCCTCTTGGCGAAGCAAAAGCGCACCACCCGCTGGTCGAAGCCCTCTGCGTAGAACGCGGACAGCGGTATCGCGGCCACCCCCATCTCGTTGGTGAGCCAGCGGCAGAAGCCGGCTTCGTCCAGTCGGGTCACCTGTGAAATGCCGACGCACTGGAAGTAGCTGCCTTCGCTGGGAAGCACCTCGAAACGGGTGCGTTCCAGCCCTTTGCGGAACAGGTCGCGCTTGCGCTGGTAGAACGCTGGCAGTTCCAGGTAGGGCTTCGGATCCGCCATGTACGCGGCCAGTCCATACTGCACCGGCGTGTTGACGGTGAAGACGTTGAACTGGTGGACTTTGCGGAACTCCGCGCTGAGCGAAGCCGGCGCGGCCACATAGCCGACCTTCCATCCTGTGACGTGATAAGTCTTGCCGAAACTCGAGACGATGAAGGCGCGCGCCGCGAGACCCGGAAAACGCGCTGCGCTCTGGTGCGGCAAGCCGTCGAACACCATGTGCTCGTAGACCTCGTCGCTGATCAGCACGATGTCGGTGGGCGCCAGGATGTCCTGCAGGGCATGCATGTCGGCGGCGCTCCAGACCGTCGCGCTGGGGTTGTGCGGGCTGTTGATCAGGATCGCACGCGTCCTGGGCGTGATCGCGGCGGAGATCCTGTCGAAGTCTGGTCGGAAGCTTCCCGGCACCAGTGGCACCCGCACCGCCGTTCCGCCGGCCAGTTCGATGTTGGGCACATAACTGTCGTAACAAGGCTCGAGCACGATGACCTCGTCACCGGGGTGCACCACGGCGAGGATGGCGGTCAGGATGGCCTGCGTCGCGCCGGCAGTGACGGTGATTTCGGTGGCTGCGTGGTAGTCCCGCCCGCCATGCGGCTCGTGCCAGGCGCGCAGCTTGGCCGCGATGGCCTCGCGCAGCTTCACGGTGCCGGCCATCAGCGTGTAGCGCGTCTCGCCGCGGTCCATCGCTTCGGCGGCCGCCTTGCGGATGTTGGCCGGCGTGTCGAAGTCGGGCTCGCCCACCACCAAGTTGACGATCGACTTGCCCTGGCGGCGCAACTCGTTGGCGCGGTCGGCGGCCGAGGTGCTGGGCGAGGGCTTGATGCGCCGGATGCG
The DNA here is from genome assembly GCA_043766965.1 of Ramlibacter sp. Lineage (GTDB taxonomy): Bacteria > Pseudomonadota > Gammaproteobacteria > Burkholderiales > Burkholderiaceae_C > Ramlibacter. Next base: position 10,119 of record JAYUHN010000355.1, read on the forward strand.
GGCGGCGATGTGAAGCGGGTTCACGGGCGTTTGCGGTGCGAGGGCGGTGTTCATGGGGCGTAACGGTACGCACGGACGCCCTTCGACGCCAAGACGGGTTTGGTCTGGTTAGATAGGCGATGCTTATGTTTGGGGCCCAGGAGGCCCTGGGCGTGGGGCGCTCCTTCGGGTTTGCACCAGTGTGGACCGGTGCTAGGCTTGCCTTTTGCTTGAAGGTCAGGGTGTGAACCTTCGCCGCCTCAAATACTTCGTCAAGATCGTGGACATCGGCAGCCTGACCAAG
>JAYUHN010000356.1:0-3931 GCA_043766965.1 Ramlibacter sp.
GGGATCGTGCGTCAATGCGACGACGCAGCTGCGGCGGTCCGGCCTGAACGCGGTGACCACGTCGTCGGGCATGTCCGACAGCACAGTGGCGCCCGCGACATTCCAGGCGCCTCGGTATTCCTCGCGCGGATCGCACACCGTCACGGCGAAGCCGCTGAACAGCGCCATCGTCGCCAGGTATTCGGTGAGCTGGCCGGCGCCGATCAGCAGCATCCGGTATTCGGGGCCGAAAGTGTTGACGACTTCGGTGTCGCTCGCCTCCAGGCCGGCGGGGCCTGCCGCCGGCGCCAGCGTGGCCGCGCCATCGGAGAGCCGCACCGCGCGCCGCATCAACTGGCCGCCTTCCAGCGCTTGCACCAGCCGCGCAAGTCCCTCCTGGTCCGGGTCGTACTCGAGCAGCAGTTCGAGCGTGCCGCCGCACGGCAGACCGAAGCGATGCGCCTCGTCGGCGGTGACGCCGTACTTCACGAATCCCGGCGGCCCCGACGGAATCCGGTGGCCCGGTTCCTTTCCGGCATAGGCCTGGGTGAAACGGTAGATCAGGTCGTCCTCGATGCAGCCGCCGGAGACAGACCCGACCACCGAGCCGTCTTCGCACAAGGCCATGATCGAGCCGACCGGCCGCGGCGAGGAGCCCCAGGTCCGCACCACCGTGGCCATCAGTGCGCGTTTGCCGGCAGCGCGCCAGTCACGCAGCGTGCGCAGCACCATGACGTCGAGATTTTCCAACGCCCTGCGCCTCAGAACTGGTAGCCGGCGTTGACCCCCACCAGCCAGGTGCGGCGCGGCGCAGGTTCGAAAAAGCGGCTGTTGCCTTCGTTGACGATCACCGATCCGACGTAGTCGCGGTTGGCGATGTTGTCGACCCGCAGGAATTCGCGCAGCGACCAGCGCCCGATCTTCTGCGCCAGCGCCAGCCGCAGGTTCAGCACGCTCGACGACGGAGCGGTATCGGTATTGCGGTCGTCGACATAGAGCGCCGCCACGCGCCGCCATTCGAGCGCCGTTTCGAAACCCCAGGGCCGGTGCTCCCACGCCAGTTCCGCATACAGGCTGTTGCGCGGGATGCCGGGAATACGGTTGCCGGCCGCGATCGGCGTGTTGGGCTTGGTGCAGGGCGCCGCGATACAGGTCAGGAAGCCGTCGCGGTAGGTCGCATCGAGGTAGGTCGCCGCGGCGTAGGCCGACCATCCGCCCCGCCAGCGGCCGGACAGCGCCGCCTCGACGCCGTCGCGCTGGGTGCTGCCCACGTTCTGGAAGGTGCTGCGGCCACCGGCATTTCCCAGCACCGCGATCTCGTTGGCGGTGCGGGCACGGAACCAGGCGGCATTCAAGGCCCAGTCCTCGCCGAACTGGCTCTTGACGCCGAGTTCCCACTGCTTGCTGGTCGCGTTCTGCAGGTTGAAATTGAGCCCGGTGGCGCCGCTCGGCCGGTACGCGAGTTCGTTCAGCGTCGGCGTTTCGAAGCCGCGGCCGAAGGCGGCGTAGAGGTTGACCGCATCGGTCGCGCGGAACACCGCTCCGAGCACGGGCGACGTGGCGCTGTAGCTCACGGAGCCGCTGTCGTCCGGATTTCCGGCGACCACGTAATGATCGCTCGAATCGAATTTCACCCGCGAGTGACGCACGCCGGCCGATACCAGCCAGCGCTCGGCCGGCATCCACTCGGCCTGCAGATACTGGTCGAAGTTGCGGACCAGGTTCGACTCGTCGCGGCGCAGCGCCCCCTGCACACCGAGCTTGCTGCCGACGAAATTCTGGAAGCCGCGGCGCGCTTCGCGCAGCTGGTCGCCCGACACGCCCGCCGTCAGTGTCAGCGGCTGGTCCAGCAAGCGGTCCTTGTGGATCCAGCGCGCATCGAAGCCACCATACCGGCGGCCCAGGTCGATCACGCCGCCGGGATGGGTGGGCGGCTGCTGGGGAGCGACCGGGATCGCCTGGAACTGCTGCGTCGAGCGTTCGCCGTAATAGGCTGTGACCTGCACCGCATTGGCGCTGCCGAAGTGCTGCTCCAGCACCACCCCGCCCTGGGTCTGGTCGATCGACTTGCGGGTGTCGAAGGTGAGCGCCACCGGCGTCGCGCGGCGCGGGTCGGCCTGCAGCTCCGCGCGGGTCAGGCCCAGGGGATCCTTCACCCCGGGCATGCGCACGCTGTTCAACACGAAGGTCCAGCGGGTGTCGTTGTCCAGCGCGTATTTCACCTTGCCGTTGAACCCGCTGCGCTGGGCGGCGCTGTGTTCACGGCTGCCGTCGGTCTCGAAGCGCGACGCGCTCAGGTTGTACTGCAGCTTGCCTTGCTGGCCGCTGATCCGGGTTCCGACGCGCTTCACGCCGTCGCTGCCGAAGGCGGTGGAAAGATCCGCCACCGTCTCAGGCCCGCCGTCGGCGGTGAACAGGTTGATCACGCCGCCGGACGAATTGCCGTAAAGCGCGGTGAAGGGACCGCGCAGCACTTCGATGCGCGACGCGGACGCGAGGTCGAAGTGCGAAACCTGGCCCTGCCCGTCCGGCCCGCTGGCCGGGATCCCGTCCACGTAGAGCCGCAGGCCGCGCACGCCGAAGGTCGACCGCGCGCCGAATCCGCGCGACGAGATCTGGATGTCCTGCGCATAGTTCTGCCGGTTCAGCGCCACGATGCCGGGCACCCGCGCCAGCGACTCGGAGAGGTTGACCTGCAAACCGCCGTTGCGGATGGCGGACGCATCGATGACGTCGACCGACGCGGGCGTGTCGAAAGCGCGTTGCTCCACGCCCCGGCTCACGGAGATCACGACCGGACTCAGGCTGCGCGCGACCGGCTGGTCGGCGGTCTGCGCGAAAGCCGACGTCGCGGCGGTGAACAGGATGAAAGATGCGGTGGTTTTATGGGTCATGGTGCCTCTGTATTGTGCTCTACAGTTGTCGCGTCATTGCGCCCACTCGAAGCGCGCGCCGAGCGTCAGCGTCCGTCCGGCGCCGGGGGCGAGGAAACGCGATGCAGCTGCTTCTTCCCCCGGCTGCAATGCACGGCCGCCCGGAAACAAGTCTCGATTGCCGGTCGCGAAACTGGCGTAGCGCTTGTCCAGCAGGTTGCCGACGCGCAGGTAGGCCTGCCAGCGTGAAGCGAGCTGCCACACCACCCGCGCGTCCAGCACCGAGTAGCCAGGCAGCCTGGGCAATTCGGGCCGGTTGCCGCTTTCGTTTCCGGCGACGCCCTGCGAGCCGAGGGCCGTCCAGTCCGCGCCGATGGTCACGTCGGGCCAGGCCTGCCAGTCCCCGCCCAGCTTCAGCACTTGCCGCGGCAAGCCGGCGATCCGCGTGCCCGGCCCGAAGGTGTTCGGCTGCGATGCGGTGCTGAGCGGCCCCGGCAATGTGCCTTCGCCCCGGTAGGTGGCCTGCAGCAAGCTGAAGTCGGCATGCCACTGCCAGCCCGGTTCACGCCAGCGGGCCGCCAGTTCCAGGCCCTGGCGCAGCGTCTTGCCGACGTTGGAGAAGTAGCCGGCCTGCGAGACGCCGGAACGCACGAACACGATGTCGTCATTGCTCACCGTGCGAAACAGCGCCGACGACAGTTGCAGTCGCGGCAGCGGCCTGGCGCGAAATCCAAGTTCGGCGGTTCGCGCCACCACCTGCCACAAGGCGGGGTCCGACTGCAGGCCGGTCGGCAGCACGCACGGGCGTGCCGGATCCGCGCAGCCGAGTTCCAGCACCGTCGGCACCCGCGTGCCTTGCGAAAGGTTGCCAAAGACGTTGAGCGCATCGCTGAACACGTGGGTTGCGCCGATGGCGGGATTGAGCTTGCGGAAGGCGAATGATTCACGCGCGGATCTGCCGGCGGACGACAAGGTGTTGTCCACGCTGCTGCGATTCCAGCGGACAGCGGCCGTCAGCTGCGTGCTCGCGCCGAAGCTGACGATGTCGGTCGCGAACAGGCTGGCGTGGCGGCCGCTGC
>JAYUHN010000357.1:0-3924 GCA_043766965.1 Ramlibacter sp.
TGAGTGCCTTCGGAGCGCAGTTTCGCCTGCGCCAGGCCCGTCAGGCCCGGCCGCACGCTGCAGCGCTCCATCCATTCGGCCTGCGTGTAGTCCGCACGCTGGGCCGGCACGTCCGGACGCGGCCCGACCAGGCTCATCTCGCCCCTGACCACGTTGACCAGCTGGGGCAATTCGTCGATGCTGGTGCGCCGGATGAAACGGCCGACGCGTGTCACACGTGGATCGCCTGCTGCGGTCCGATACGGGCCGGCTGTTGCCGCGTTCCGGACCATGCTGCGGAACTTGAGCATGCTGAATTCACGCCCGCCGCGTCCCGCGCGTAGCTGGACGAACAGCACCGGACGCCCGCTTTCCAGGGCCACCGCGATCGCCGTTGCGAGCAAGAGCGGAGACAGCAGCAACAGCCCCAGCAGCGACAACACCAGATCCATGGCGCGCTTCATGGTGTCGTTCCCACTCCGGCGGCGATGCCTTTGATGACGGCGCCGATCCGGGCCGCGTCAGCCCGCACCTGCTGCGGACTGCGCATTGCCAGTGCGGCTTCGGCGGCGCGCAGGGCCAAGACCTCGTCCTCGAACCGCTCGCCGCTTTCGACACGGTGGAAAGTCCGCGACAGGATCACCGAATTCGAGCCCAGCCGGAGGTGCTCCGCGAGCACATCACGTCCTGGCAGCAATCCCTCCTGCAGCCGGGCGATGCCGCCGAAGCCGAATCCGATCCCGCAGCCATGGGCGGCCACCCCGACAGATTCGACCAGGCCGTCCGCCAGCGGTTCGAACATGAAGCGCTGGCCGAGCGACAGGTGCAGGTCGTTCAGGCCGACGTAGACCTCGGCCAGGCCGGGAGTAGCAACCCACTGGGCCAGGCTGGCTAGCGCAGCGGGCGTTTCCAGCAGGGCCACGACCGGCGCCCTGCCCCCGACGAGGCCGGTAAATTCCCTCAACTGCGCAGCGTCTCTGAACATGGGCAGCATCAGCATGTCCGCGCCGCCCTCAAGTACCGCCTCGACTTCGGATCGGGTCTGCGGGTTCAGCGGGTTCACGCGAACCATCAACCGGGAACGCCGCAGGCGCGACTTGATCCGGGCGACGTCAGCGACCTGATGGGTGCTGATGAACGTGTTGCGTCCGGCCTGTCGCTGTGCCTTCCCCAACCGCTCGAGATCGACGAACAACCGCATCCCTTCAAGAGCGTCGCAGCGGGTGGCGAATGCCGGGTCGTTGGTGATCTGTATCAGTTCAATCATGGGAGGCGCTGGAATTATGGCCCGCCCCGCGGCGCAATCCACCGCTCGCCAACCATGCCGCGGCCAGCACCACGCCGGCGCAGACCACCGCCAGCACCAGTCCCAACGCCAGCCCGTGCGGCGCGGGGAGCAGCGAAAGTGCGAAGGCGACAAGCAACAACGCGCCTGATGCACCTGATAGAACACGCCACGGCAACCAGGAGCGCGCCTCACGGCCCAAGGCGGCCACCGAGACCGCCGCGACAACCGACCACAGCACGTTCAGGATCCACATCAACGCACCCCCATTCACCACCCCCGCCGAACCGGCACCCAGCAATCCGGCAAGCGCCAGCCCATAGCCCAATACCGCCGCCCACATTCGCCCGCGGGTTGCCAGAACGCTCAGGGCGACGGCGATCAGCGCCTGGGGCAGCAATCCCCACGCGGCGATCCGGCCCCATTGGGCAACGCGCTCCAACGCCTCGGGCTCCATCCGGCCCCAGCCAAACAACAATTGAGCGAGGGCCGGCGCGCCGGCCAGCAACCCGGCCGCACTGGCACAGGCAAGGCTGAACGCCAGGGCAAATGCACTGCGCACCGAATGGTGGCCGCTAGCGGGTGGGGTACCCGCCGTGCCTTCCGCCAGGGCTTGCGCAATCCCCGGAAACGTCAGCGTCGCGACCAGCTGGATGGCGAGCAGCAACGGCAATTCGACCAGCTTCCAGGCGTAGTTGAAGGTGGCCAGGCTGCCCTCGCCGGCCTGCGACGCCATCGAACGTGCCGCGAACGGCAAGGCCAGAGGCAACGACGCGGCCAGTACCGCCCAAAGCCAGACCCGGGCCGCCGGCAAGCCGGACGGGGCTTGCGCCGAAATGCCGTTGACATCCGGCCGTTGCCGCCAATGCAGCCAGGCCAGCCGCAAGCCCGCGGCGGTCAGCAGGCCGGCGCCCAGACGCGCCACGGCGCCGTCACTGGCAACGGCGAGCGACGCGGCGGCGATGGCCGCCAGCAGCACCAGGTTGACGACCAGGCTGGCGGAATACAGGCCGACGAAGTCCCGCCCATGCTGCAAGCGCGTCACCCAAAGCGCGGCCACCAGGGCGGCAGGAACAGCCAGCACACTCCACACCAGTGCCTCGGTCGCCACGGCGTGCATGCCGGCCGGCAGACCCGGGGCCAAAACCCGGACAGCGGGTCCACGCAGCACGATCAGGACGAAGGCCAGCGCGCTTCCCGCCAGCAGCAGCATCCGCACGACGCGGCGTTGCGTCGCCGCGACCTGCCCCGGACCCTGGGCCGCCCATACCGGCAACAGCACGTAGGAAAGCGCGCCGCTCGCCAGGACGCCAGCCAGCCAGTCGGGCAACGTCAACATCAGCACCGCCACGTCCGCCAGGCCGGACGTTCCGAACGCCGCCGCGAGCGCGGATTCGCGCAGCAGTCCCAGCAGGCGGCTGGCCAGCAGCAAGCCGAAGGACACCGCACCCGCTTTCAGCAACATGGCGACGATTATCGAGGTCGCAGCCTTTGCTCCCCGGCCAAAAACCTAAAATGAGAAGTTTGGTCCGCCAGGACCTCGATGGCCCGCACCACCCCCCAATCCATGTCCGAACAGAATCCATCCACACCGGCGCCGCCACCCGTCGACGAAAACCAGTTGATCGCCGAGCGCCGCGAGAAGCTCAAGGCGCTGCGCGAGATCCAGAAAGCCGGCGGCCCGGTGGCGTTTCCGAACGACTTCAAGCCGCAGGAGCATGCGGAGCGGCTGCTGCGGCTGCATGGCGGAAAAACCACGGAAACGCTCACCTCCGAAGCGACCAACACCAGCATTGCAGGCCGCATGATGCTCAAACGCGTGATGGGCAAGGCCAGTTTCGCGACGCTGCAGGACCACAGCGGACGTATCCAGATCTACGTTACGCGCGACGACGTGGGCGAGGACGTGTACTCCGCTTTCAAGCACTGGGACCTGGGCGACATCGTCGCGGCCGAAGGCAAGGTGTTCAAGACGCGCACCGGCGAACTTTCGATCCACGCCAGCAACGTTCGTCTGCTGACCAAGAGCCTGCGACCCATGCCCGACAAGTTCCACGGCGTGGCCGACCAGGAGGTCAAGTACCGCCAGCGCTACCTGGACCTGATGATGGACGAGAGCGCCCGCCAGCGCTTCGCGGCCCGCAGCAAGGTCCTGTCCCGGTTGCGCGAGTTCATGGTGAAGCACGACTTCCTCGAAGTCGAAACGCCGATGCTGCACCCGATCCCCGGCGGAGCCAATGCGCGCCCCTTCGTCACCCACCACAACGCGCTCGACCAGCAGATGTTCCTGCGGATCGCTCCGGAGCTCTATCTCAAGCGCCTGCTGGTCGGCGGCTTCGAGCGGGTGTTCGAGATCAACCGCAGCTTCCGCAACGAAGGCATCTCGGTGCGCCACAACCCCGAGTTCACGATGATGGAGTTCTACGCAGCCTACTGGAACTACCGGGACCTGATGGACTTCACCGAAGCGCTGATCCGCGACGCGGCGCGGCAGGCCGCGGGCTCCTTGCAATTGAACTACGGCGGCAAGGCGGTGGACCTGGCCCAGCCCTTCGAGCGCCTCACCATCACGCAGGCGATCCGGAAGCACACCGCAGCCGGTGACAACGTGGCCGACCGCGAGTGGCTGGTCACCGCGCTGCGAAAGCTCGGCCTGACGG
>JAYUHN010000358.1:0-3916 GCA_043766965.1 Ramlibacter sp.
ATCACCGTCAATCTGGCCCCTGCCGATCTGCCCAAGGATTCGGGGCGCTTCGACCTGCCGATCGCCCTCGGCCTGCTGGCTGCCAGCGGCCAGATCGACGGCGCCCGTCTCGCGGGCCACGAGTTCGCGGGCGAGCTGTCGCTGTCGGGAGCATTGCGGCCAGTGCGAGGCGCGCTCGCAACCAGCCTTGCCTTGCAGGCCCGCGGCATCGCCACCCGGCTGGTGCTGCCACCCGGCAGCGCGGAAGAAGCGTCGCTGGTACCGGGCGCGCGCGTCTACCGGGCCGCACACTTGCTCGACGTCGTGCGCCAGTTCCTCCCACAAGTCGATGGGGAACCTGGCGAGGGCTGGTCGTGTGTCGTGCCGGAACCGGCCCTTGCCGTCGCCACCTACCTCGACCTCGCCGATGTGAAAGGACAGGCCGGCGCCCGCCGCGCGCTTGAGATCGGCGCCGCCGGCGGCCACAGCATGTTGCTGTGCGGGCCGCCGGGTTCGGGCAAATCGATGCTGGCCCACCGCTTCGCCGGCCTGTTGCCGCCGATGACGGTGCAGGAAGCGCTGGAAAGCGCGGCGATCGCCAGCCTCTGCGGCCGCTTCTCGCTGCAACGCTGGTCGCTGCGCCCCACCGGCTCGCCGCACCATTCGGCCAGCGCGGTGGCGATGGTCGGTGGCGGATCGCCGCCGCGCCCCGGTGAAATCTCGCTGGCCCACCACGGCGTGTTGTTCCTCGACGAGCTGCCAGAATTTCCACGCGCGGCGCTGGAGGCGCTGCGGGAGCCACTGGAGACCGGCCAGATCACGATTTCGCGGGCTGCCAGGCGCGAAGAGTTCCCGGCCCGCTTCCAGTTCATCGGCGCAATGAATCCGTGCCCTTGCGGCTGGCGCGGCTCGCCGCAGAAAGCCTGCCGCTGCACGCCGGATCAGGTGGCCCGCTACCAGGGCAAGTTGAGCGGTCCGCTGCTGGACCGCATCGACCTGCATGTCGACGTGCCCACGCTGTCCGCGGACGAATTGCTGAAGGCGCCGATCGGCGAAGGCACTGAAGCCGTGCAGGCACGCAGCATCGAGGCCCGCGACCGCGCGATACGACGGCAAGGCAAATCCAACAATGCGCTGCAGGGCCGCGAGATCGACCAGCACGCAGCGCTCGATGCCGATGCCGCGAAGTTCCTCCAGACAGCCGCGTCGCGACTGGGGTGGAGCGCGCGCTCAACCCACCGCGCGATCAAGGTGGCGCGCACCATCGCCGATCTGGCCGGCTGCGACACGACTCGCGTTGCTCATATCGCGGAGGCGGTGCAGTACCGGCGCATGGCGCTGTGATCGCGGGCTTGTTTGCCGACCGGTTGGGTCCGCGCTCCTGGATGCCGGGTCAGGCCCGGCATGACAGAGGTGCTCCTGGATGCCGGGTCAGGCCCGGCATGACAGAAGTGCTCCTGGATGCCCGGTCAGGCCCGGCATGACAGAGGTGCTTGCCCGCACGTCTGCAACAGCCAGCAAGCAGCGGCTACAGATTCGGCGCGAGCAGGCGCTGCAGCTGCGCCACTTCGGTCCCGCGGCGCCGGGCCTGGTCCTGCAGCTGGTCGTCGCCGATCTTGCCGACGCTGAAGTAAGTGCTGTCCGGATGGCTCAGGTAGAAACCGCTGACGCTGGCCGCTGGCAGCATCGCCATGCTCTCGGTCAGCTCCATGCCGATCTCCTGCGCCTGCAGCAGGCGGAACATGTCGGCCTTGACGCTGTGGTCGGGACACGCCGGGTAACCTGGCGCGGGCCGGATGCCCTGGTATTTCTCGGCGATCAGGTCCTCGACGCCCAACTGTTCCTGCGACGCGTAGCCCCACAGGTCCTTGCGCACCCGCTGGTGCAGCGCCTCGGCGAACGCCTCCGCCATCCGGTCGGCCAGCGCCTTGAGCATGATGGCGGAATAGTCGTCGTGATCGTCGAGGAAATACTTCTCCTTCTTGTCGACACCCAGGCCCGCGGTCACCGCGAAGACGCCGATGTAGTCGTCACGCACGCCGCGTGGCGCGATGAAGTCGGCCAGTGCGCGGCTGGGGCGCATCTTGCCCTCGATCACTTCCTTGACGGTTTGCTGGCGCAGCCCATACCAGGTCATGGCAACATCGCGGCGGCTCTCGTCCGTATAAAGCGCGATGTCGTCGTCGTCGACACTGTTGGCCGGCCAGAAGCCCATCACCGCGCTCGCCGTCAACCAGCGGCCTTCGACCAGGCGCTTGAGCATCCGCTGGCCATCGGCATAGACGCGGACCGCTTCGGTGCCTACCACCTCGTCCTTCAGGATCTTCGGGAATGGCCCGGCCAGGTCCCAGGTCTGGAAGAACGGCCCCCAGTCGATCGCCTTCGCCAGTTCCGCCAGATCGAAATTCCTGAACACGCGGCGCCCGATGAACTTGGGTTTCGGCGGGGTGTAGCTGGCCCAATCGACCGGCGTCCTGTTGGCGCGCGCCTTCGCCAGCGGCCAGAGCGGCACCTGCTTCTTGCTGGCGTGCTGGTGCCGCACCTTGACGTAGTCGGCGGTAATGTCAGCGATGTATTTGCTGGCCTGATCGGACAGCAGCGACTGCGCCACGCTGACGCTGCGCGACGCATCAGGCACGTAGACCACCGGCCCTTCGTAATGCGGCGCGATCTTCACCGCCGTGTGGACACGGCTGGTGGTGGCACCGCCGATCAGCAGCGGGATCTTGCGGATGCGGAAATGGTCGTCCTTCTGCATCTCGCCGGCGACGTACTGCATCTCTTCCAGCGACGGGGTGATGAGGCCCGACAGGCCGACGATGTCCGCGCCTTCGACCTTGGCGCGGGCCAGGATCTCGTGGCACGGCACCATCACGCCCATGTTCACGACCTCGAAGTTGTTGCACTGCAGGACCACCGTGACGATGTTCTTGCCGATGTCGTGCACGTCGCCCTTCACCGTGGCGATGACGATCTTGCCCCTGGCCTTGACCTCCTCGCCGGCTGCCGCCTGCAGCTTCTTTTCTTCTTCGATGTAGGGGATCAGGTGGGCCACGGCCTGCTTCATCACCCGTGCCGATTTCACCACCTGCGGCAGGAACATCTTGCCCTGGCCGAACAGGTCGCCGACGATGTTCATGCCGTCCATCAGGGGGCCTTCGATGACGTGCAGCGGGCGGCCTCCTTTGGCCAGCACAGCCTGGTAAGCCTCTTCGGTGTCTAGGGTGATGAAGTCGGTGATGCCCGAGACCAGCGCGTGCGACAGGCGCTGTTCCACCGTTCCGGCGCGCCATTCGTTGCGCTTGCTGTCGTCCTTGGCGCCGCTCCTGGCCGATTCGGCAATCTCCACGAGACGCTCGCCGGCATCCGGCCGGCGATTGAGCACCACGTCCTCGACCCGCTCGCGCAGCACCGGTTCGAGCTCGTCATAGACGCCGACCATGCCGGCGTTGACGATGCCCATGTCCATGCCGGCCTGGATCGCGTGGTACAGGAACACGGTGTGGATCGCCTCACGCACCGGATCATTGCCGCGAAAGGAGAAGCTCACATTGGAGACTCCGCCGCTGACTTTGGCGCCGGGCAAGTTCTGCTTGATCCAGCGCGTCGCGTTGATGAAGTCCACCGCGTAGTTGTTGTGCTCCTCGATGCCGGTGGCGATGGCGAAGATGTTGGGGTCGAAGATGATGTCCTCGGCCGGGAAATCGACTTCATCGACCAGGATGCGGTAGGCGCGCTCGCAGATCTGGATCTTGCGTTCGTAGGTGTCGGCCTGGCCCTTCTCGTCGAACGCCATCACGACAGCCGCGGCGCCATAGCGGCGCACCAGCGTCGCCTGCCGCTTGAACTCCTCGACGCCCTCCTTCATGGAGATCGAGTTGACGATGCCCTTGCCCTGGATACAGCGCAGGCCGGCCTCGATCACGTCCCATTTGGA
>JAYUHN010000359.1:0-3910 GCA_043766965.1 Ramlibacter sp.
TCCGTGCGCTTCCCGGTAAGCGACGTTGTCGAGACTGCGCTGGATGCCGAGCGCGATCCGCGCCTGGCTGATCATGTCGCCGCTCATCACGCTTTCAAGATCGACGCCCAGCGAAGGCGCGCGGCCCAGCTTGCGCAATCGGCCGGTGAGCGGATGGCCATGGCCCTGCGACATCTCGCTTTCGGCGGCGGCGGAAAAGCTCATGCCCAGCTCGCAGAACCGTTGTAGCTGGCCGTCGCTCAGCGCATGGCCGTGCACGATGTTGACGTTGTCGCCCAGCAGCCCCGCCGCCTCCAGCTTTTCCCAGCCGTCAGGCGTGCGCGCCACGCCACCGCCCTGGTGCAGCGATGCGATCAGGCCAAGCTCTCGCGCCATGCGGAAGTCGTCCATCGCGACGTCGAGCGTGCAGTAGTGCGGCCCGAGGATCGCGGCCTGGATGCTGAGCAGCGGATCGCCCTGATGCTTTTTTCGAAGCCGCTCGATCTCCGCGCGGGGGTGCGGCACTTCCCAGAACGGCTTCTGTCCCGGCTTTGGGTCCGGCTTGGGCGTGCCGTGGAAGAAGGCTGCGCGAATGCCGGATGCGAGCAGCCCCTGGATCGCCGCGTCGTTGTGCTCCGGCGTCGGATTGTTGTGGCACCAGTCGGCCAGCGTGGTGGTGCCGCAATTGAGCTGGTTCAGCGATCCCATCAAGGTCGCGATGTGCAGATCCTGCGGCTCGAACACGGTCGCCAGCCCGGCGTGCATGTTCTTGAAATATTGCAGCAGTGTCCAGTTGGCGGCGACACCGCGCAACGCGGTCTGCCACGTGTGCATATGCGCGTTGACGAGACCGGGGATGACGATGCTGCCGGCGGCGTCCACCACCTGGGCATCGTCGACATGCAGCCGGGGCGCGATCTCGGTGATGCGGTCGTCGCTGACCAGGATGTCGGCCCGCGGCAGGTCGCCCTGCGCGTCCATCGTGAGGACGGTGGCGCCGCGGATCAGGGTGCGCATCTTCAGGATTCCAGGCCGTCGCTGATCGTGACGTTCTCGGGCTTCATCTCCAGGCCCGCGTCTTTCGCGGTCTCCAGCAGCAGCGCGGCGAAATCGATGTCGTCGTAGCCACGTCCGACCATGCGGGCCACCGACTCGCGGGTCGCGGCGGCGGCCGGCATCGAGACGCCGTAGGCCTTCGCCGCGCCGAGCCCCAGGTCCATGTCCTTGAGCAGCAGCTTGGGCGTGAAGGTGACCTGGTCGAAGCTCAGGTTGCTGAGCATCGGTGTCTTGTAGCGCGTGTACATCGAGCCCAGCACCGAGTCGTTGATGCTTTCGAGAAACACATGGCGCGGGATGCCGGCCTTCTCGGCCAGCACCGTGATCTCGCACAGGTTCTGGATCACGACGCCGAACATGGTGTTGTGGGCGATCTTCCAGACCCGCGCCAGTTCGCCTTCGCCGACCCACATCACCTTGCGCGCCATCGCCTGCAGGTAGGGTTCGGCCAGGTCGTAAACGGCCCTGGGTCCGGATGCCACCATCAGGAGCTTGCCGGCATTCGCCACCTTGGCGTTGCCCGACACCGGCGAACAGAGGTAATCGACGCCCATGGCTTCGAGCCGGCCGCGGATCTCGTGCGAGCCTTCCTGCGAGATCGACGAGCTGTCGACCACCACCTTCGGCTTGTCGCCGCCAGCCACCAATCCGCCTGCGCCGAACAGCACCTGCTTCAGGTCGTCGGTGGTCGAGACCATGGTGAACACGATGTCGCAGGCCGCGAGGTCCTGCTTGCCGGCCGCCAGCGTGGCCCCGTATCCGGCCAGCGGCTCGGCCTTGCTGCGGGTGCGGTTCCACACGCTGACGCCGTGACCTGCCTTCAGCAGGCGCTTGACCATCGCGTCGCCCATGCGGCCGAGGCCGATCCATCCAATGCTGTTCGCCATCTGTCTTCCGGCCCGGGTGATGATTTGAGAGGCTGCAGCAGCCGGCTCAGACGCGTTCCAGGATGACCGCGATGCCCTGGCCCACGCCGATGCACATCGTACACAGCGCATAGCGGCCACCGCCCCGATGCAACTGATTGATCGCGGTGGTCGCCAGCCGCGCGCCCGAAGCGCCGAGCGGATGACCCAGCGCGATGGCGCCGCCGTTCGGGTTCACTCGCGGGTCGTCGTCCTTCAGGCCCAGCATGCGCAGCACCGCAATGCCCTGCGCGGCGAACGCTTCATTGAGTTCGATCACGTCGAGCTGCTCCAGCTTCACGCCGGTAAGCGCCAGCACCTTCCGGGTCGCGGGCGCGGGGCCGATGCCCATCACGCGGGGCGGCACGCCTGCCGTCGCCATGCCGACCACCCGTGCCCGCGGGGTCAGTCCCTGTTTTGCGGCGGTCGCTTCGTCCGTCAGCAGCAGCGCGCAAGCGCCGTCGTTGATGCCGCTCGCATTGCCGGCGGTCACCGTCCCGTCCGGACGCACCACGCCCTTCAGCTTCGCCAGCGACTCGAGCGACGTTTCCCGCGGGTGCTCGTCCTGGCTGACGACGACGGCTTCGCCTTTCTTCTGCGCCACGTGGACCGGCGTGATTTCGCTGTCGAAGAAGCCGGACTTCTGCGCCGCGACGGCTTTCAGTTGCGACGCCAGCGCCATCCGGTCCTGCGCCTCACGCTCGATCTTGTGGTCGGTGGCGACGTTCTCCGCGGTCTCGGGCATCGCATCGACGCCGTACAGTTCCTTCATCCGCTTGTTGACGAAGCGCCAGCCGATCGTGGTGTCATAGACCGCGTTGGCACGCGCGAAAGCGCTTTCCGCCTTGGGCATCACGAACGGCGCGCGGCTCATGCTTTCGACGCCGCCCGCAATCATCATGGTCGCCTCACCGGCCTTGATGGCGCGTGCCGCAGTGCCGATCGCATCGAGGCCGGAGCCGCAGAGACGGTTGATCGTCGCTCCCGGCACGTCGATCGGCAACCCCGCCAGCAGGCTTGCCATGTGGGCGACGTTGCGGTTGTCCTCGCCGGCCTGGTTGGCGCAGCCAAAGAGCACGTCGGTGAGCGCCTGCCAGTCGACGCCCGGATTGCGCGCCATCAGCGCCCGGATCGGAATCGCGCCCAGGTCGTCGGTGCGGATGGAGGACAGCGCGCCGCCGTAGCGGCCGAACGGCGTGCGGATGGCGTCGCAGATGAAAGCTTGTCGTGTCATGGGTGTCTCCGTGTCAGGCCGCGATCGGCAGGCCGATGATCTTTTCCAGTGCGTCGTGGTGCAGACCCTCGACTGTATCGATCAGCTTGAGCCCCCGCGGTGTGCATTCGAGTGTCGCCAGATCCGAATAAATGCGCTTGACGCAGGCGATGCCCGTCAACGGGTAGCTGCACTGCGCCACCACCTTGCTCTCGCCCTTCTTCGTCAGCAGATCCATCATGACCCAGGTCTGTTTGGCGCCGATCGCCAGGTCCATGGCGCCGCCGACGGCAGGGATCGCGTCCTTCTCGCCGGTGTGCCAATTGGCCAAGTCGCCGGTCGCAGACACCTGGAACGCGCCCAGCACGCAGATGTCCAGATGGCCGCCGCGCATCATCGCAAAACTGTCGGCATGGTGAAAAAACGAGCCGCCCTTGCGCAGGGTCACGGGTTGTTTGCCGGCATTGATAAGGTCGTAGTCCTCCTCGACCGCGGCCGGTGCCGGCCCCATGCCCAGGATGCCGTTTTCGCTGTGCAGCAGCACCTCGCGGCTGTTGGGTATGTGGTTGGCCACCAGGGTCGGCATGCCTATGCCCAGGTTGACGCTTGCGCCCTCAAAAATATCCTGCGCCACCCGTGCCGCCAGCTGGTCCTTGGTTCTTCTCTGGTAAGCCATGTATGTGCTCCGTTGGCGGGGGTTCAACCGGCCTGCTTGATGCCGCCAGCCTGCGTGGCAACACGGCCTATGCGCACGATA
>JAYUHN010000360.1:0-3902 GCA_043766965.1 Ramlibacter sp.
ACGCTGGGGGTCGTCGGCGAATCGGGGTCGGGCAAATCCACGCTGGCACTGGCGGCTCTTGGCCTGATTCCGCACGCCGGCACGCTGGAGGTGGTCACAGGCCGGTGGGGGCCCGATGCTGCGAGCAACAAGGCGATCCGGCGGCTGGTGCAGGTGGTGTTCCAGGACCCGTTTTCCTCGCTCTCGCCGCGAATGACGGTGGAAGAGATCGTCGGCGAGGGACTGCTGGTCCACGAGCCGAAGCTGCCGGCAGGGCCGCGCCAGCAGCGCGTCATCGCGGCGCTGCATGACGTCGGGCTCGAAGAAGCGCAGTTCCCCGGCCTGCTGGCTCGCTATCCGCACGAATTTTCCGGTGGCCAGCGCCAGCGGCTGGCGATCGCGCGCGCCTTGATCGTGCAGCCGCAGTTGCTGATCCTGGACGAACCAACCAGTGCGCTCGACGTCACCATCCAGCAACAGATCTTGAAGCTGCTGCAGCGGCTGCAGCGGGAAAAAGGCCTGGCCTATCTGCTGATCACGCACGACGTCGACGTGATTCGCGCCATGGCGCACGACGTGCTGGTGATGAAGGATGGCCGGATTCTCGAAAGCGGCACCGTCCGGGATGTTCTGGACGCGCCGCGCGAGGCTTACACGCGCACTTTGGTGGCGGCGGCGTCCTGAGGCAGCGTGTCCATGGCCACGTCGTCCGCCCCTTCGACCCCGATCCCGGAATCCGAGGTGGTGATCACAGCCGTCCGGGCCCAGGGCGCCGGCGGCCAGAACGTCAACAAGGTGTCCAGCGCGATCCATTTGCGCTTCGATATCCGCAATTCCTCCCTGTCCGAGGACCACAAGGGCCGGTTGCTGGCGCTGGCCGACCAGCGGATTACCCGCGACGGCGTGCTGGTCATCAAGGCCCAGACCCAGCGCAGCCAGGAGATGAACCGGGCCGAGGCGTTCGGGCGGCTGCAGGAGCTGGTCGACAGCGTTGCTGCGCCACCCCGGATCCGCCGGCCGACCAAGCCCACCAAAGCGTCAAAACGGCGCCGGCTCGACAGTAAGAACCTGCGGTCCGAGGTCAAGCTGCTGCGCGGCAAGGTGAACGAATAACGGCCAACGGCCCGGGCCGGGGACCGCTCCCGCCTGAACGGGTCTGCATCTGCCCCTCCCTTGCGAATCATCGGTTTACGCGGTACACTCCGTGGTTCACGACCAAACGGGCGGGTAATCACCGCCCGTTTTTTTTGGTCGATCGCTTTTGGAGCAGACGCAAAACCGTGGCATTGCAGGACATCGCCGTTCAAACCGTGACCGGTTTGGGATACGAGTTGGTGGAGATCGAAAGGTCCGCGGGAGGCCTGCTGCGCATCACGATCGACCTGCCCTGGGCGCCGGGGCAGGAGCGGTTCGTCAATGTCGAGGATTGCGAGAAGGTGACACGGCAGCTGCTGTTCGCGCTGGAAGTGGAAGGCGTGGAATACACGCGGCTGGAAGTGTCCTCTCCGGGCATCGATCGGCCGTTGAGGACGCAGCACGAGTTCGAGCGCTTTACCGGCCGTGAGGTGGACGTCACGCTGAAAGCGCCGATGGGTTCGGCGGCCGGCGGCCAGGTCAGCGCCAGCCGGAAGAAATTTCGCGGCACGCTGGAGCGGGCGGACAACGGGGGCTGGCAGATCGTGTGGAGCGATGAGCCGCCGCCGAAGCCGGGGCAGAAAGCAGGGCGCAAGAAGAGCCCGGCGGCGGTGCAGGCTCTGGGTTTCACGCTGGACGAGATCAAGGAAGCACGGCTGGCGCCGATCGTGGATTTCAAGGGCCGCGGGACCGGCGCGGCGGGTGCGGGTGTTGCCAGCGAGCCATCCGGCCCCAACTGATTTAGAGACAGGAGAGTCGTGACATGAATCGCGAATTGTTGATGCTGGTCGAAGCCATCTCGCGCGAGAAGAACGTCGAGCGTGACGTGGTGTTCGGGGCCGTGGAGTCGGCCATGGCGCAGGCCACCAAGAAGCTGTACGAAGGGGACGTGGATATCCGCGTGGTGGTCGACCGCGACAGCGGCGACTACGAGACCTTCCGGCGCTGGCACGTCGTTCCCGACGAGGCCGGCTTGCAGCTGCCCGACCAGGAAATCCTGCATTTCGAGGCCAAGGAAGAAATGGCCGACATCGAGGTCGACGAGTACATCGAGGAAGCCGTCCCGTCCGTGCCGATCGGCCGCATCGGGGCGATGGCCGCCAAGCAGGTGATCCTGCAGAAGATCCGGGACGCCGAGCGCGAGATGCTGCTGAACGATTTCATGTCGCGCGGCGACAAGATCTTCGTGGGCACCGTCAAGCGCATGGACAAGGGCGACATCATCGTCGAGAGCGGGCGCGTCGAAGGCCGACTGCGCCGGGGCGAAATGATCCCCAAGGAAAACCTGCGCAACGGCGACCGCGTGCGGGCCATGATCATGGAAGTGGACCTGACGCTGCGCGGCGCGCCCATCATCCTGTCGCGCTCGGCCCCTGAATTCATGATCGAGTTGTTCCGCCAGGAAGTGCCCGAGATCGAGCAGGGCTTGCTGGAAATCAAGAGCTGCGCCCGCGATCCGGGCAGCCGCGCCAAGATCGCCGTGCTGTCGCACGACAAGCGGGTCGACCCGATCGGCACCTGTGTCGGCGTGCGCGGCACGCGGGTCAATGCCGTCACCAACGAGCTTGCCGGCGAACGTGTCGACATCGTGTTGTGGTCGGAAGACCCGGCGCAGTTCGTGATCGGCGCGCTCGCCCCCGCAAATGTCTCCTCGATCGTCGTGGACGAAGAGAAGCACGCGATGGACGTTGTTGTTGATGAAGAGAATCTGGCGATCGCGATCGGCCGCGGCGGCCAGAACGTGCGCCTTGCATCCGACCTCACCGGCTGGAAGATCAACATCATGGACGCCAACGAATCGGCGCAGAAGCAGGCCGAGGAGACGGGCACGATCCGCCAGCTGTTCATGGAAAAGCTGGACGTCGACCAGGAGATCGCCGACATCCTGTTCTCCGAAGGTTTCACCAGCCTGGAAGAAGTGGCGTACGTGCCTATTTCCGAGATGCTGGAGATCGAAAGCTTCGACGAGGACACCGTCAACGAACTGCGTGCCCGCGCCAAGGATGCCCTGCTGACCCAGGAGATTGCGCGCGAAGAGAGCGTCGACGAGGTGTCGCAGGACCTGCGCGACCTCGAAGGCCTCACGCCCGGACTGATCACCAAGCTGGCCGAGGCCGGCGTCCACACCCGCGACGACCTGGCTGACCTGGCCGTCGATGAACTCACCGATATCACGGCCCAGTCCGCGGACGAAGCCAAAACTTTGATCATGAAAGCGCGCGAGCACTGGTTCACCACTGCCACCGCCGCTCAAGAGTGATGGAAGGTCCCGAAACAAATGTCCAGTACGACCGTCGCCGAGTTCGCAACCGAGCTCAAAAAATCTCCCGACACGCTGCTTGAGCAGCTTCGCAGCGCAGGCGTGGCCAAGGGGGCCCCGTCCGACGCGCTGAGCGAAGCCGACAAGCAGAAGTTGCTCGGCTACCTGCAGGCCAGTCACGGCACCGCCGTGCCCGAGCGCCGGAAGATCTCGCTGGTGAAGAAATCCACCAGCGAGATCAAGCAGGCCGACTCGTCCGGCAAGGCCCGCACCATCCAGGTCGAAGTGCGCAAGAAGCGCACCTTCGTCAAGCGTGACGAGGGCGGCGACACCGCCGTCGTCGAAGCCCCGGAGGCCGAAGTCCAGCGAGCTCCCGCGCAATCGCACATCAGCGATGCCGAACTGGCCCGCCGCGAGGAAGAGGCGCGCGGCCAGGCCGAGCTGATCCGCCGGCAGGAGGAAGACCTGGCCGAAAAGCGGCGCCTGCGCCAGGACGCCGAGAAGCGCGATCGCGAAGCGGAAGAGCGGG
>JAYUHN010000361.1:0-3899 GCA_043766965.1 Ramlibacter sp.
CGTCCCACGCGCCGACTTGTGCGCCCTGGGTTGTCGATGCGCCTTGGAAATCGATCATCGCAGCTGCGCTGCCCATGTCGATCTGAACCATGGGCTGGCCGGTTTCGCGGCGCAAGGGAGCAAGGTAGCTGTCCCGAACGATCCTGCAGTAAGCGCAGCCGTCGAGACTCACCATGACCATCAGCGGATGGCCGGCCCGGAGAGCCGAGGAAAGCTCCGCGGCAAGAGACGCGGATGCAGGTAGAGCGCTGGTTTGCGGGCCGGCCGTGGAGGGTAAAGCGGTCACTGTCGCCCAGGCCAGCGGGAACAGTGCGAACTTTCTGCGCGTCGAGGGCTGAGGCGTCATGAGTAACGTGTCTTGCACGAGGCAATCCAACAGGGCGGTCACTTTGTCTCGAGTTGCAGCAACAGGTAGGTGTTGTAGGCATTCATGCGGTTCGCGGCTCGAAACAGCGGCAGGCGCTCGAAGCGTGACCAGTCGGCTTTGGCGTATGCATCCTCAAAGGGTTCCAGTTCTCGCGCAGCGACACCCATGGTGTCACGCAGATGGACCAGGTAGTCGCTGGTCAGTTGCAGGTCTTCGCGCGGCGACGTAGACACGGGACCATGGCCGGGGACGATCACTGTCGGTTTCAGCGCAAGGATCGCCTTCAATGACGCGAGCCAGTGCCCGCTGTCGGCCTGCCCGACGAATGGAATCCGGCCCCTGGCGACGATGTCCCCGGCGAAAACCACCTTCTCATCGGGCAGGTAGATCATCAGGTCCTCCGGCGTATGGGCAGGCCCGAGCGGTTGCAACACGAATCGGACGCCACCGATGACCAGCTCGCGCGGCCCGTCAAGCCATTCTTCCGCGGCGACCAGGTGTGTCTTGTCGTCCACCCACGGCGCCAGATCCACACGCGAGGCGTTCAATCGCGCAGCGGCAGTGTCGGAATTCAGGTATTCGCGCGCCGCCTGATGGGCAATGATTTTCGCGCCCACCTTCTTGAATTCCTGCAAACCGTAGACATGGTCTGCGTGAAAGTGGGTGACGATGACGTGGGTCACCGGCAACGGAGTCAGTCTGGCGATTTGCGCCAACAGTTCACGCGCGAGCCGCGGTGAGCCCAGTGCGTCGATGACGACCACGCTGTTGCGCGTGATCACAAACCCCGCATTCGAGATGAAGTTGTGGTTGGCCGGAGTGCCCAGCGCCAGGGCCCCCTGCACATACCAGGCGGAAGCCGACACGCGCTGGGGTGTCATGCTCGCCGCTTGCGCCGTCTGGGCCGCCGCGCTTGCCAATCCGCCGCAGACGAAAAACGCAAGCAGGGTCTTCAGCCAGCTGGTCAACGTGGTCACGAGATAGGCTCCATAAATAAGCAGTTGCTGATTATTGCGCCGCCTGGGATTTTTCCGCAACCATCCCTGCCGGCGAGAAAAGCCCAGATTCCGACCGGTTCGGGTTAGTTCCGATGGACACGAATTTCGGGCGACCCAAAATGTATCAGCGAATAAGCATTGAGAATATTCTGAGTGCGTCGCCTGACTTGCCCGGAGGTGGGAAATGAGACGTCTCATCGGTGCGCTTGCCGCCGCGCTGCTTTTGCTGGGATCAGTTGTGGCGTCGGCGCAGGGCCAGCCGGCATCTGGCGCATCGACGCCAAAATATCGTGTCGTCATGCAGGTGAGCAATCCGGAACCCCGCGGCTGGCATCAGACACTGAGCAATGCGATCGCTCTGACCAGGAACGCCGGGCCCGGGAATGTGCAGATTGAAATTGTCGCCAATGGGATGGGCATCGGGATGCTCAAATTCAATTCGCCCGAAGCCAGGGAAGTGGCTGCGGTGCTGGGCATGGGCATCACGGTACTGGCCTGTGGAGAGACGATGAAGGCACTGATGCTGGAGAAGGACGACATGCTTCCGAATATCGGCTACGTGCCCGGCGGGCTGATCGAAGTGCTCGATCGGCAACGCGACGGCTGGTCATACATCAAGGGTGATTGAGCCACCAGGGAACGGTCTCCAGAACTTGCGGAGCAATTGCAATGAAACGACGTACAGCGCTGCAATCCGCAGCCGGGCTTTCCCTGGCGGCCGTCACTGCGTCGCACGCCCAGGCTCTGGCCGGTGGCGCCAAAGAGCGCGTGGTGATTCAGGTCAGCACGCCCGAACAGAAACTCTGGAACCAGGCGCTCAACTACCTGGAAAACCTGCGCGAGATTTACGGGCCCCGCAATGTGGAAATGGAACTGGTTGCGCTTGGCCTTGGCATCGGCGTGCTCAAGCTCGAGTCGACCCAGGGCCCCCGGATCGCCGACGCGCTGAAGGCGGGCGTGCATGTGAGCGCCTGCGAAGTCACCATGCGTCGCCAGAAGCTTGATCGGCTCGACATGCTGCCCGACATCGGGTACGTGCCGGCCGGTCTTGGCCAGATCATCAAGCGTCAGCGAGAAGGCTGGGCTTACATCAGTGGTTGATCGGAGCAGAACGTGCGTCACTTTCCTCGTGCATTCGCTTTGGCTTTTGCGGTAGGCATACAAGCCGGGTGTGCCTTGGCCCCCGCACCGGGCGCCGCCCTCACAGCCGCCACAGGTGAGATGGCCACGGTTCCTCCTGGCAAGGAGAACGACCTGAAGCTGTACGAAGCTGGGGGAAGAATTGTCAGGGGCGTCGAAGCGATGCAGCGGATGCAGCAGGACGCGATGCTCGTTCTATGGCTGGCGGGCAACCAGTTCTTCGCCATGGACGATGTGGTTCATGCATTCCAGAAGCGGAATCCCGGTGTTGTCGTCGGCCTGGTGACATTACCTCCTGGGCTGCTGGCCGATGCAGTTGTGGGCGGCGGGTGGGTGCTCGACGGCCGAAAATATCCAGGCCTGCCGGATATCTATGCCTCGGTCAACCTTGCCCACCTGAAACGTCTTCATGCGGCAGGCCGGATGGATCGCTATGCGGTGTACATGCACAACGAGATGGAAATCATGGTCGCCAAGGGAAATCCAAAGAAGATCGGCGGTATCGCGGATCTGGGACGCACGGACGTGCGGACGTCAATGCCCAACCCCGTCAATGAAGGAATCATGCAGTTCTACGGGCGCAAGGTGCTTGAGCGGCACGGAATCTGGCAGCATATTTCCGGGGGCAAGGAGTGCGTGTCTTGCCAGACAACTGCCACTAACTGGTTCACCGCCGTGCATCACCGCGAGACACCGGAGCGCCTGCAATCCGGTTCCAGCGATGCAGGCATTGTCTGGAAGACCGAGACGCTAGAGGCCCTGCGCGCCGGCGCGTCGGTCGGGAGCGTGCTTCTTCCCCCCGAAGACAGCCTGCGCGACGAAGTGTCTTACGCCATCGGGCCGATCACAGGCTCGCCACGTTCCGGCGCAGCGGCCAGATATCTGGAATTCATTGCATCGTCCGAGGGGCAGGCGGTCTATGCATCTTTCGGGTTTGTTAAGGCAACAGCTCAAGAACTCATGAGCAAACCGATCCGATGAGAAGGCACGCCCGCATCGCTGATTCACTCATCTGTCGGGAGGACGTTCAGTGGATGGTGAAGATCACGCCTGCGAGTCGGCCTCGATGGCGATTTGCGTGCATACGGCACGACATAGCGTCACCACCCGGTCATTGATGATGCGGTAAAAAATCTGAACACCTTCGCGGCGTTTTCCCAGCACCCCCGCATGGTAAAGCGTGTTCAGGTGTTGTGACATGTTGGGCTGTGTCGTGTCGATTTCGTCCAGCAGCTGGCTCACGTTCTTTTCGCCATGGCACAGGCCGCTGATGATTTTCAAGCGCATCGGCGCGGACATCACCCTGAACAATTCGGCAGCGAGCTCGAATACCTCGTCAGATTCGGCAGCGAAAGCGGCGGATTTGCTCGATCGTTTAGCCATATTCGGATGAG
>JAYUHN010000362.1:0-3890 GCA_043766965.1 Ramlibacter sp.
TCCGCTTCGCCATTCCGGTCGTCACGCTGGGGAGCGACCTGGTGTTCGAGCAGTTCCTGGCGAACGATTACCTGTCAAGCCAGCGGCTGCTGGACCGGACCGCGAGCGAGGTCCAGGTCGCCAGTCCGGCGTCTGGAGCGGCGGCAACGAACGAGGGATTGCTGGAACGGATGAAAAGCTGGGCCGGCTCCCAGAACGCAGCCTGGAAAGAGCGCTTCGAGGGCATCAAGCGGACCGCGGAACAGGCGACAGACCATGTAGTGAAGCTGATGGTGATTTTCATGCTCCAGACATTGATCATGCCGGTCGCTCTGCTCTGGTTGTTGCTCACCTTGGCGCGAGCCGCGATGCATCGAAGCCGGCGACCGTAGCTTCAGGACGCCAGCAGGCCGCGCTTTTCCAGCATCGGCTCGACCACCGGGTCACGGCCGCGAAAACTGCGGAAGGCCTCGGCCGGTTCGCGCCGGCTGCCGACGCTGTAGATGTGCCGCAGCAGCCGTTCGGCCGTGTCCGCGTGGAACGGATCGCCGGCTTCGGTGAAGGCGCCGAACGCGTCCGCTTCCAGCACCTCGGCCCACATGTACACGTAGTAGCCGGCCGCATAAGCGGAGCCGGCGAACAGGTGCTGGAAGTGCGACAGGTAATGGCGCTGCCCGATGTCGTCCGGAATGCCGAGCGCCGCGGATTGCTGCGCCTCGAACTGCGCTACATCCACCGAGGTTCCGTGCGGCAGGCTGTGCAGCGCCATGTCGATCAGCGCCGGCCCGATGTACTGGATGGTGCTCCAGGCCTGGTTAAAGCGCCTTGCCGCGTCCAGCTTCTCCAGCAGGGCGCGTGGCATCGGTTCGCCGGTGACGGCGTGGCGCGCGTGCCGTTGCAGGATCTGCGGCTCCAGCGCCCAGTTCTCGAACAGCTGCGAGGGCAATTCGACGAAATCGCGCAGCACCTGGGTGCCCGCCAGCCGCTCGTACCGCACTTGCGACAGCAGCCCGTGCAGGCCATGGCCAAACTCGTGGAACAGCGTCGTCACGTCCTCGAAACTGAGCAGCGTCGGGCTGGCCTTGGCGAAGTTGTTGTTGTTGATGACGATCGGCAGCGTGCCGCCGTCCAGGCCCGACTGGCTGCGGAAGATGCTCATCCACGCACCGCTGCGTTTGGAAGCGCGCGCGAAGTTGTCTCCCAGGAAGTGTCCGACCAGCGCACCGGTGCGGCCGCGCACTTCCCACAGCCGCACGTCCGGGTGGTACAGCGCGGTGTTGGGCTGCTCGACGAATCTGAGGCCGAACAGACGTCCCGCGCAGTCGAACATCGCGGCGATCATGTTGTCGAGCGAGAAGTACGGCTTGAGGACCGCGTCGTCGAGGTCGTACTCCTCCTGCCGCACCTTCTCGGCCAGGTAGCGCCAATCCCACGCCGCGATCGGCGTCAGCTGGCCGAGCCGCCTGGCCATCGCGGTGAGGCGGACGCGGTCTTCGCTCGCCTTCGCCTTGGCCGGCTCCCATGCCTTGCCCAGGAGATCGAGCACCGCCGCCGTTCCGCTCGCCATGCGGTCGACCAGCGCGTAATCGGCGTAACTCGGGTAGCCATGCAATGCTGCCTGTTCCTGGCGCAACTGGACGATGCGGGCCGCGATCGCGCGGTTGTCGTTCGCCCCGGCATGGGCGCCGCGCATCATCCGCGCGCGCCACACTGCTTCACGCAGGTCGCGCCGGGCTGAAAACGTCATGAAGGGTTCGGCCAGCGAAGGTGACAAGGTGATCGCATGCGCGCCGGGCCCGAGCCCGCGCTGCGCGGCGGCGGAAGCGGCGGCAGCCCGCACCGATTCCGGCAGCCCTGCGAGGTCGTCTTCACCGCGCAGTTGCAGCAGGTAGTCCGCTTCGTCGGCCAGCAGGTTCTGGGTGAACTGCGTCGTCAATCCGGCCAGCTGCTCCATGACCTGCGCATAGCGCAGCCGGGCCGCGGGAGCGAGCTTGGCGCCCGCCAGCACGAAGTCGAGGTGGATGCGTTCCAGCAGGCGCAGGCTTTCGTCCTCCAGCCGCAACTCGTGGCGTCGGGCGTAAAGGCCATCGATGCGGGCGAACAGCGCCGGGTGCAGGTACATCGCGTTCTCGTGGGCGGCCAGCTTCGGCGCGATGTTGCGCTCGACCGCCTGCAGCGCGGGATTGGTGTCGCTCACCGTCAGGTTGTCGAACAGGAGCCGGATGCGGTTCAGCAGCCGACCGCTGCGGTCCAGTGCCGCGACCGTGTTCTCGAAGCTCGCCGGCCGGGCCTGGCTGCCGATCGCGTCCATCTCGGCGCGGTGCGCCCGCATCGCAACTTCGAAGGCAGGCTCGAAATGACCGGGCTCGACGTCCTTGAAGGGCGGCAGCCCGAACGGCGTCGTCCAGTCCTGCAGCAAAGGGTTGCGCGGGGCGGTGGTAGTGGAGGCAGAGTCGGTCGTGTTCATGGTGAAGGAGTCTAGCTAGTCGAATGCCGCTTCGGTTTCGCGGCACCCCGGCGCAATCATGGCCGTCGATGCGAGGGCAGGCCGGCGGCGAGTGACAGCGGCATCACCACACTGCACTTGCCGCCCTTGGCCTCGCGCACGATGATGGCGTGGCGGCCAAAGTCGACATCCTTGATGCGAAGCCGCAAGCCTTCCAGCAACTGCATTCCGGTGCCATAGAGCAGACGCGACAACAAGTTGACCTTGCTTTGCAGCAGCGCCAAAACGGCCGACATCTCTTCGCGCGTCAGTTGACGAGAGCGGGAAGACATTTAAAAGTGCATTGGAGGTTGTAGCGCCGCCTAAACCGGCGCCCCGTTCTCGTCCATCCGAGAAGCTATCTTCCGGTAAAGCATCTCCGTCGTCTTAAGGATTAGTTTTGCCTCTTCTTCTGTGTAGATGGTCTCCACATGGATGGTCGGGTTGCGTGATGCATCTTTGATGGCATCAAGACGCTGGTAAACATCTTGGTAGAAATCCTTGTCAGGGCCAGCTTTGATCTTGATGTACTCGTCCCGAATGTGTCCAAGCCACATGCCCCAATTGTCATTCTTTGGACACCCTACCTCTAGGCTCAACCCAATCGCTTTCAGGACAATTTCGATTGCTCGCATTAGGTGGAATACAGACGCCGTGAACCTATCCAATGCCAAGCACTTACCTGCTTCGTCAATATCAAAGCAAGCCTTAGGGAATCGTGATCGAATTTCTGAACCCCATAGCGGTGAACTGGGCTCGTAGAGCGCCCCTCCGTCTGCCTTTAGTAGCACCAAGCACCGTTCCGCGAGGTCATCCGTAACGCGGTCTTGGACTGCGCGTAGCCTCTCGCGGAATGCGGCCATGTCGCTTGACTCAGCGTTCAAAAAGGTTTTGAATCGTTCGGCTTCGCGGGTTGCGCCAAGCTCCATTGCGCGCAGCACGCTTACCAATTGTTCAGCGTCGTCCCGCATGAACTGAGCGATGGTCATAACACTGCCCGGCGCATTCGTGGCCGCAATCATCGCACCGCGAAGCTCGCTTAAGTTGGCGAGTATCTTGAAGAAAAATTCGGCTTTGAGTGTCAACATTTCCCAAAGACTCCAGAGGCGTTGAGGGGAATTCATCCTAGCCCCCTTTCGATTCGGTGGGTTTGGCAAATACAATACATGGATAGATAAACATAACTGCGGCAAAGTCAGACGGTAAGCCGCCTTGGGAAGGAATTCATGGCCGGATTAATCCGCAGTAGGGACATTAGCCCGCATCCGGGTTTGCAGGACAAATCCGGCGTCCTGCGGCCTACATTACGTTAGCCGGCAAAAATGACGATTCTCCGCACGAGCTTTGTCCTGGCCGTTCCGGATCTTGAGCGCTCTGCCGCGTTCTATCGTGACGCCCTGGGGTTCGAGATTAGGGAAATGGGTGA